>CAYUYX010000027.1:0-9854 GCA_964449495.1 uncultured Candidatus Bathyarchaeia archaeon | reverse complement strand
GCCTGACGGACTACGCCCAGAAACAGCTCAGGGACATCCTCGTGGTCGACCTGCCCGATGTCGGCACGGAGATAGAGAAGGGCGAGCCCTTCGGGAGCGTGGAATCCGCAAAGACGGTCTCGGACCTCATAGCGCCCCTGAGCGGCGTCGTCGAGGAGGTGAACGAGGCCGTAATAGACAACCCGGGCCTGATAAACGAGGACCCCTACGGCGAGGGGTGGGTAATCGTCGTATCGCCCACGAAGCTCGATGAGGAGCTCAAGGAGCTCATGGACTTCGATGCGGCCGTCAAGTGGCACGAGGAGCTCGTAAAGGGCTGAAGGAGGCCCCCGATTGCCGAGGAAGATAGTAATCATCGGGGCCAACGCAGCCGGCGTCTCCGCAGCCGCCTTCGCCAGGAAGACGGATAGGGAAGCGGAGATAACGCTCATAGAGAGGGATAAGTACGCCGCCTACTCCCGCTGTGGCCTGCCATTCGCCATCGCTGGCGAGATACCGAGGCTCGAGGACATCGTGCTTTACCCGCCGGAGTACTACAAGACCATGAGGCTCGACCTCAGGCTCGAGACGGAGGCCAGGAGCGTGGACCTCGGGGCAAGGACCGTGAAAATCGTGGATAAGTCGGGCCGTGAGGAGGAGCTCAGCTTCGATAGCCTGATATTCTGCACTGGCGCAAGAGCGTGGATACCGCCGATAGAGGGGCGTGATAAGAAGGGCGTCTTCACCCTCAGGACGCTCGATGATGCGAGGGCCATTATGGAGGCCATGAAGAACGCCAAATCCGCCGTCGTGATAGGCGCAGGGGCCATAGGCCTCGAGATGGCGGCCGCCCTGACCGAGAAGGGCGTGAAGACCACTATAGTCGAGATGCTTCCCCATGCGCTCCCCCTGTCCTTAGATGCCGATATGGCCAGGCCGGTGCACGAGGAGCTCGAGAAGCACGGCGTCGAGCTCATCTTCGGGAAGCCCGTGAGCCGTATCCTGGGCGATGAGCGTGTGAAGGCCGTCGAGGTAGAGGGCGAGGAGATAAAGGCCGATATGGTGGTCGCAGCCACGGGCGTGAGGGCCAACACGGAGCTGGCTTCTGAGGCGGGCCTGGCCATCAGCCCGGCCACCGGGGCCATAAAGACGGACTTCAGGATGAGGTGTCTCGACGCCAGGAGGCACAGGCTGGTGGAGGGCGTTTACGCCGCCGGCGATTGCGCTGAGAACGTGAACTACGTAACCGGCATGCCGGCCGTGTCCCAGCTCGGGACGGCTGCGGTCAGGATGGGCAAGGTAGCCGGCATAAACGCTGCAGGAGGTTACGCCACCTTTCCCGGCTTCCTCGGCTCATTCGTGACGAGGGTCTTCGGCCTCCGGGTGGGCTCCTCAGGCCTCACGGCCGAGATGGCGAGGAGGATGGGCTTCGATGTGGTGGCCAGCTCCATACGCCATATAACGAGGGCCGAGTACTATCCTGGCCACAAGCCCATAAGGGTGAAGCTCGTGGTGGACAGGCGGACGAAGCGCATCATAGGGGGCCAGGTGCTCGGCGAGGAGGACGTAACGGCCAGGGTGAACGCCATAGCCGTGGCCATCTACGCCAGGATGACGGTCTACGAGCTCGAGGAGGTATGCAACGCCTACGCCCCGCCCCTGGCGGATGTCTGGGACCCCGTGAGCCTTGCGGCTGATGCCGTGGCCAGGAGGCTCAAATAAGCCCTTTTTGTGGCATCGTGTTTTCCCTGCTCCATCCCAGATTAATGGTAAGGACCTTTGTTTCCACTGAAGCTTATAAGGGCCGCCGCTGAAGCGGGGACAGGTAGGTTGTTGATGTCGGCCGAAGAGCGACCTGCGCCGGGCGCTCGGGAGACCCTGGGGAAAATGTTCTTCACCCTCCTCGCCTTGGCCGAACTCGGGGCCGCCTCGAAGGAGATAGAGATAACGACGCTCGGGCTGGCGGAGCGCCTCGGGTGTTCTCAGCAGACGGCCTCGAGACACCTCATAGTCCTCGATAAGGAGGGCTTCATAACGAGGGAGGTTACCAAGCGGGGCTGTATAGTGAGGCTCACGGAGCAGGGCATAGAGGCCCTCAGGGAGGTATACGCCGTGCTGAAGAAGGTGCTGGAGCGAGCGCTGCCGTCCTTCCTCATCCTGAGGGGCGTCGTATTCACGGGCCTCGGGGAGGGCGCTTACTACGTGAGCCGGGAGGGCTACATGCGCCAGTTCATCGAGAAGCTCGGCTTCAGGCCGTATCCGGGGACCCTCAACCTCCGGCTCGTGGACGAGGAGAGCCTGAGGGCCAGGAGGGAGCTCGACTTCTACCCCGGCATAGAGATAAAGGGCTTCACGGCGGAGGGGAGGACCTTCGGCGCTGGCAAGTGCTTCAGGGCCGTGGTGAACGACGAGGTGGAGGCGGCCCTCGTGATGGCGTACAGGACGCACTACGGCCCCTCCGTGATAGAGCTCATATCGCCGGTCTGCCTCAGGGATAAGCTCGGCCTCAAGGACGGGGATATCGTAAAGGTGAGGGTGCTTATCTGAGGCCTCCAGGGGCCCTTGGAAGTGGCCTATAGCTCGTTCAGGAGCCTCATGAGTATCTTAGATGACTTTATCTCCGGTACCTCCACATCGAGCCTCACCACATCGGCCCTGAGGCCGCGCTTCTCGAGCTCCGCCCTTATCTCGTCCTCATCGTGCTTCTGGTCGTAGCCGAGGGCTATCACGTCCGGGCCTATGAGCTCGACGGTCCTGTACGGGTCCCCGGGGTCCCCAAGGACAGCGGCGTCCACGGGCTTGAGGGCCGATACGAGCTCCAGCCTGTGGCCCTCCGGGTTAAGGGGCCTCCTCCCCTTCAGGCGCTCCACCGTGCTGTCTCTTGCGATGACGACCACGAGGACATCGCCAAGCGCCCTGGCCGCCTCAAGGGTGGCGAGGTGGCCCACGTGGATTATATCGAACACGCCGCCCGTCATAACGACCCTCAGTGCCTTCCTACCCTTCTCCGTCAGCTCGTAGGCCTCCTTCCCGCCCCCGGCTTCTCGCACGCTGACGAGGCCTTCCCTCGCAAGACCGCCGAGGAGTTCCTCGCACTCCTCCTCGCTCAAGCCGAGTTCCTCGGCCAGCTCCGCTACATCCATGTTACTGCCCTCCAGGGCCGCCACGAAGAGCCTTGCGAGCGCTTTCTTCTCCAGCCCCCTCATGCTCACCCGGGCGGGGGAGCAGGCCTCTATAAGGGCTTTGCACGCCCACGATGCCATCCAGATAAAGATGGCCACCACTACAATTATATCGGTCGGGCGCCCGCCTCCTGGCGGTGAAGCGAGGAATGCCAGATGTCTTGGAGATAGATGGCTCGCAGAAGAGCGGGAGCGGGACGATGCTCCGCTTGTCCGTGGCCTTCTCCGCCATAACGGGCCGCCCTCTCCACATGTGGAACATAAGGGCCAAGAGAGACAACCCGGGCCTGAGGCCCCAGCACTTAGAGGCCCTCATGACGGCCGCAAGGCTCTGCGGAGCCCGGGTTGAGGGCGCCAGGGTGGGCTCCATGGAGATACGCTTCGAGCCCGGGCCGATAGAGGGGGGCTCCTTCAGGGCCAGAATAGGGACGGCTGGCAGCATATCCATGCTCATCATGACGGTTTTGCCCGTGTGCCTCTTCGCTAAGAAGAGCGTGAGAATACTCATCGAGCGAGGCGGGACGGACGTCCGCCACGCCCCGACCATAAATTACATGCGATACGTCTTCTTGCCCGTCTTGGCCAAGATGGGCGTGAGGGCGAGGATAAGGGTCCTGCGCTACGGCTACTACCCGAGGGGCATGGGGGCCGCCGAGCTGTACGTAGAGCCCGTGGAGCGCCTCAAGCCCCTTGTCTTAGAGGAATTCGGCTCCGTTAGGGCCGTCAAGGGCATATCCGTATGCACCTTCTTGGAGAAGCGCAAGGTAGCCGATAGGCAGGCGAAGGCGGCCCGAAAGCTCTTGGCCGAGGAGGGCCTCGACCCGGATATAGAGGTCGTGTACGACCGCTCTAACCCGGCGCAGAGGGGGAGCTCCATCGTGCTGTGGGCCGAGACGGATGAGGGCGTCATCCTCGGGGCCGACGCCATAGGCGAGCTCGGGAAGCCCGCAGAGGTGGTGGGCCGTGAGGCGGCGGAGAGCCTCCTGGCGGAGCTGAGGGCCCGGGCGACGGCCGACATCCACATGGCGGACATGCTCGTCCCTTACGTGGCCCTGGCGGAGGGGCGCTCGGCCTACCTGGCCCGCTCCCTGACGGACCACCTCGAGACGAACATATGGCTTGCGGAACGCATATTGGGCGCCCGCTTTGAGGTAAGAAAGCTAAACGGCCTCTACATGGTCGAGAAGACGGCCTGAGCGGACTCGGGTCCCCGATGACAAGGCCGCTTGGGGCGGGAGAGCGGGATGCCAGAGGAGGGATTTGTCTCATTCAGGCCACGTGTGAGCTGGCCGAACTGTAGTCGGAAGACTGATATGTCATCTCGGCGTTGGAAGGAAGATGCTCGACCAGGGCGAGGGGCCGGCTAAGGTGCGCATAAGGGGCATCTACGCAACCGCCTTAACGAAGCTCGTGCTCGACAGGGGCCTCATAGTCGTCCAGCCGTCCCAGGTGATAGCGGGGCGCTTCTCGCTCGAGCCCCTGGAGGAGGAACCCGACGTGGTGATAACCGATAGAGCCGATAAGCATGGGGTCGTGGTTTCCGGCCTGGAGAAGCCCGTGGAGGAAATCCTATCGGCCATGAGGGAGGAGCTCCCGGATGCCATCTTCAGGCGTGCCCCGTTCGGGCTGTGGGCCATCTACAAGGGCCTCGTGGTGGACCACCCCCGCCGCATCATAAGCATAGGGGACGTGGTGGGCCGCCTCGCCGAGGGGGAGGAGCTCGACCCCGAGGACGTGGAGGTGCTCGTCCAAATCGTGCGATATGAGGGCAAGAAGCCCGTTCTCACGAGGTTCGTGAGGCTCAGGGGGCGTTTCGCAATCCTCAAGCCCTTCGAGCCGGGAATAGAGCTGAGCAGGAGGATAACGGACGAGGAAAAAGCCGCATGGCTCGAGGAGCTCGGGGAGAAGCTGGTCCCGGAGGGGATGGGCCTCAGGTGGAGGTCGAGGGCCGCTTCTGCCGACGAGGGAGAGCTGAAATCGGATGTAGAATCCCTCCTGGCGTATTGGGATGAGCTGTCGAGCGCCTTCGCCTCATCGGATGGGCCGCGTGAGCTGGTGCCCGGGAAAGCCCTCGTCGATGTGGAATTCCCCCTCTCGGCTAAGGAGCGGTTAGATGAGCTCAGGGCGGTCGTCTGCCCGACCTTGAAGGGCCATCACGCCCTCAAGGCCTGCGGGGGAAGTCTGTCGAACTCCGTGGAAATGGCGGAGAGGCTGCTCTCCCAGGGGATGCCCGATGACCAGGTGAGGAGCCTCTTCGACGAGGTGCTGAAGCGCGAGATGCCCTACGAGGGCTCGAGGCTGACCATCCTCCACGTGAAGCTCGATGGGACGGTGATAAGGCTCGGGGAAGCCCTCGTCCTCGAGGCGGGCGATGGCCTACGCAATCTCCTGCTCGTGAGGCGCATAAGGGGGCGTGGCCTCTACGATGGCCTGGGCACGCTGAGGGAGCCAGGCGACGTGGCGCTCACGAGGACGGGCCTCGGCTCCATGCGCCTCATAACGAGCTACATGAGGCCCGATGGCGCTTACAAGGGGACCTACGTGAACATCAACACGCCCGTCGAGGTGTGCTCGGATTCCGTCCGCTACGTGGACCTCGAGGTAGACGTTTGCATCTGGCCAGATGGCCGTGTTAGGGTCTTAGACGAGGAGGAGCTGTACGAGGCGGTCGATGAGGGCGTGATATCGGCCCAATTGGCAGAGCGCGTCATGGCGGAGGCGGAGGCCGTGGTCAAAGAGGTCGAGGAAGGCCTTATAGGCCCTCCGAAGCCCCGTGAAATAGAGCTGCTCGGCCTTGAGGACCAGGATAACGAGCTATGAGGCGCCCATAGGGACCCTGTGGTTCGCCTTCACAGAGCGGGGCTTCTTCGCATCTTCCCTCACGGAGGAAAGCTCCTTCGTGGCCAAGCTGGCCAGGAGAGGTTTTAGAGCCGAGGAAAAGGTTAGCGAGCCCCCCTGGGGCCTCCGGGACCTATTGGACGCTTACTTTTCCGGCCAGCCCATCGAGCTTGAGGCGCCCCTGTGGTTCGCATGGGGGACGCCCTTTCAGAAGTCCGTCTGGGAGGCCATAAGAGCCATTCCTTACGGCCAGACCCGTTCTTACTCCTGGATTGCGAGGCGGATTGGGAGGCCGAGGGCGGTCAGGGCCGTGGGAAACGCCGTGAAAGCCAACCCGCTCTTCCTGCTCGTCCCATGCCATAGGGTCGTCCGGGCGGATGGCAGCTTAGGCGGCTTCTGCTATGGCGAGGCCGTGAAGGAATGGTTGCTCAGGCTTGAGGGAGCTATCTGAAGAGACTTAGATACCCCGCCATGTTCATCGTCCGAAAAGGCACGTTTTCGGCCTGTCTTAAGCAATTGAAATCCTCATCTTCAGTTATTAGGAAATCGGCATTCGCCATTTCGGCGAAAGCGGCTATCACCGGGTCGCCATTATGAAGGCCTAAGGCTTCGTACTTCTTGATTATACGAAGGGGCAGAGACCAGGTGAATATTCTTACATTAGGCGCTAACAACGCCCGCACGAAGCGGGCTCTCCTGCGGGGCTCGACCACGCCCCGCCATACCTCCTCGATTATTATAGCATGTACGAGGATGGAAGCCGAGCTTCTATTGAGGATGTCTAAGAGTTCTAAGGCATCTTCTCGCTCCTTGAGATAGAATACCCAGATATTGCTATCGAGCACTACTCTGATACCCATTTCTCGTATATTTTCTTCCGTATTTCCTTTAGACACTTTATTATCTCCCCCTCATCCTCCAACGCCGTTACGTCTTTTTCGCCCTCTATTCCCTCAATTACCTTTTTTATCAAAGCTAACTTCCTGATTAATGGCAAGTAGACGAGCTCTGCTAAGCGTAGGGCCTCCTTCAGGGCCTCTTCTTCGCTCCCGAAGAGCTCCACGAGTTCACGTGGGACCTTTACCTTCAAAGCCATCCCCGTCTTGCACGGCCACGTTGCACTTAATAAAGGCTGTGCTCACTCCACACGCACGAGCTCGTAATCGAGCGAGCCCAGCCCGGCCTTGGCGGCCCACTTGATATAGGCCTCCCACATGGGGCCTCCGTGCCTCAGGAAGGGCTTGAAGGGCTCCCATCTCGCCAGGGCGCCTAACTTATCCGAGCCGGGCTCGAGAGCACCGACATCTTCGGCGGCTGAGCCGGGCAGGCCCGGTGCCTGGTTTATCAGGTCTATCGTGGCCTTATCGAGCGCCACGGGGTCCTTTGAGGCCAACATGCCCACGTCGGGGACGATGGGCACGTCGCCCCAGGGGAAGCAATCGCAGTGGGGCGTTACGTCGTAGGCGAGGTTGATGTAGGCCACCTTCCCGGGCCCGAAGAGACCGATGACCGCCTTGAAGGCGTCCGCCACCCTCACGCAGAGCTCCTCGTTGCTCTCGTGGTGCATCTCGGCCCAGCCCGTTATGGCCCTCCTCGGGCAGAGCTCCCAGCACCCGCAGGCCCAGATGCAGCGCTCCTGCTCTATCCGGTAGACGCCATCGGCCTTTACTATAGCGCCCGTGGGGCAGAAGGAAGCGCACTTCCCACATCCATCGCAGAGCTCGGGCTTTATCTGAGGTTTCTTGGCCAGGTGGAGAGGCGCCCGCCCCCTCTTTGACACGCAGCCCACGCCTACGTTCTTCAGGGCGCCCCCGAGGCCCGTCCTGGGATGCCCCTTCGCATGTGCAAGCGATATGAGGGCATCTGCCTCCGCTATGGCCTGGGCCACCTCGACCTCCTTCAGCCTGAAGCCCTCGACCCGAACGGCAACGCCGGAGAAGCCCTTGAGCCCGTCGGCCACCACTATCGGCGCCCCAACCGTCTCGGGCGTTATCCCGTTCATGGCGGCCGCTCTCAGGACCTTTATAGCATCTCCCCTCGGGCTCAGGAGGCTTATGCCCGTCGTATCCGTAACGAAGGGCTCTCCCCCGAGCTCCCTGATCTTCTCGACAACGACCCTTATGTGGTGGGGCCTTATGTGGCGCTGGTTCCCGGGCGTCCCGAGGTGGACCTTTATGGCCACGAGGTCCCCCGGCTCTACCACATCGCCCAGCCCAGCCGCATCGAGGAGCCTGGCCAATTTCTCGACGGAGGCTTCCCTCGGCCCCCTGGCCCTCATGTCCGTGAAATACACCTTGGACCTCACGAGCCGGGGTTCTGAACGCTAAGCTATAAAAGAGCTCGGCGACGATGTGCTCCGGGAAGCCGAGATGCCGTGGAGCCTACGGGATAGGCACGAGCCGTACCTCATCCTCGGCGGCCTCCTCATAGGGGCCGCCCTCTTCATCAGCGCCTACGCCTCGCTCAGGAGCCCCCTCGTCTCCGTCTTCACCGTCCTGTTCCTCGTATCGGGCGCCCTCTTCTCCGAGGCGTTCTTCGCCGATAAACCGCTCCTCTACGTGCTCGGCTCCATAATCCTGGCGATAACCGTGGGAGGCTGCGTGCTGGCCCCCGATATCTTCATCGTCCCATCCGCCCTCTGCGCGATAGCCGGGCCCATGCTCGTGGCGAAGGGCTTGAGGGTGCTGGGCTCCAAGCGGGTCATGCCCTAAGGCATTTCCAATAGGGTCCGAGGGTCCCCTTTATGTCCGCTATGAGCTTATCGACCCTCTTCCTTACCCGCTCGCTTTCCTCGGGCGGTTTCTCCGGCTCCTCCGTCCCCTCGGGCCCCAATCGCATGGCCCCAGCCACGAGGGCATACCAACACCTGGGGAGCACGGATGGGTTGTAGCCGCTGCCGGGCATGAGCACGTAGCGACCACGACAGAGCCTATCGGCCAGGCCCGTTATGAAGCTCGTTATGGCGTAGAAGCCCCTGGCCGTTACCATTAGGGAACCGAGGGCATCCCTGAAGTGCGGGTCGGAGCCCCCGTTGGATATGATTATCTGCGGGCCGAATTCCTCGGCCAGGGGGGCCACTATCTCCCTCAGGACGCGTATGAAGCTCTCGTCCCCGGCCCCGGGCGGGAGGGGGATGTTCACGTTGTAGCCTCTCCCGGGTCCAGAGCCGATTTGGTCCACGAAGCCCGTCCCGGGGTAGATGGTCCTCGGGTCCTGGTGTACGGATATGAAGAGCACCGTGGGGTCAGCGTAGAATATGTCGCTCGTCCCGTTCCCGGCGTGGACATCGTGGTCCACGATGAGGAAGCGCTCTAAGCCGTAGCGGTCCCTGAGGAACTCCACGAGGATGGCCACGTCGTTGAAGAGGCAGAAGCCTCCCCCGTAGCTCCTGCCAGCGTGGTGAAAGCCCCCTCCCAGGGCAACGCCCTTCTCGACAGCCCCCTCCACGACCTTAGAGCCCACGGCCAGGGCCCCGCCCGTTATGAGGAGAGCTGCCTCGAGTATCTCGGGCGAGCAGGGCGTCTCCCAATCGTAGGCCTGGAGCGCTCGGAGAGGCGGAAGATGAGGTCGACGTAGCGCTCGTCATGGACCCTCAGCAGGTCCTCCCGCTTCGCTGGCTCGGGCTCGACCACGAGGACCTCCGGCCTATCCAAGAGGCCCATGCGCTTGAAGAACTCCCACGTCCTCGGGAACCTATCGCCCCTGAACGGGTGCCCTGGCCCGAGATCGTACTGCGCGTACTTCTCGTGGTAAGCTATGGCCGTGCGAGCCACGCGATCGGCCAGCTCACCACACCTCCTGGCGCGTGCGGTAAGGTTAAGAAGCGTAAATGCCTTCCCCGCTCCCGGGTGGCAG
>CAYUYX010000026.1:0-9929 GCA_964449495.1 uncultured Candidatus Bathyarchaeia archaeon | reverse complement strand
CTCTCGGCCCTCTTACGGGCAGGTAGATGGCTTCCTCGAGCGCCTCATCGGCTCTCGCATCAAGGCCCTTCTCCCTAAGCCCGTCCAGGACCTCCCCCGGGCTCGTCTTGAGCGTGTTGACCCTGAGGTAGTACCTCGGGCTCGGCCTGCAGAGCGCTCTGAGGACATCCGGGAGTTCCGGGCCGTAAACGGTTTCAAGCTCCTCGAGAACGGCCTCCGAGAAGAGGGGCTTTAACAGGCCTCGTCCTTCCGGCGCCTCAGGGGCTTCCTCCTCAGGGGCGTCCCACATATCGGGCACACCTTCGGCTCGATATCCGGGGAGAACCGCCTATGGCAGGCCGGGCAGTAGACGACCCACCGGAGCTCCTCCTTTATCCCGAGCGTGGCAACGGGGGAGAAGGGTATGCCGAGCCTCCTGGCCACGTTCTGGATGGCGTAGTCATCCGTTATCACGATGGTCTCACGCCCCTCTCTCACGAGCTCTATGGCGAGGGCTATGAGTTCTACGTCCACGTCCGAGAGGGATATGGCGTCCCCCATGAAGATGGAGATGGCCCTCGCCTCCTCCATGGCCTCCTGGCCAGGAGCCCTGACCTCCAGCTTCCCGCTCTCCTCTGCCGTTCTCAGGCGCAGGTAGCTCAGGGATGCCCGGCTCACCTCGGCCTTGACGCCGGGGACGGTGAATACATCGCCATCTACGGAGAAGGGGTCGAGGCCAGCCACGAAGGCAGATGTATCCAGGACAACGGCCCTCCTCCTGGGCCTCCCCTCATCCATGGGGCTCACTTCCCCTGCCAGCGAGCTTCTCGTAAAGCCTGCTCCTCAGCCTGGCGAACCTGAGGGGCTTCTCGGACGCCCTGGCCCTCACGATGGAGCCCACGGAGAGCTCGAACACGGCCTGCCCATCCACGACGGCCACGGGCTCTCTTGCCCTCACGACCTCGACTTCTACCTCGGCCTCGGGCGGTAAGACGAAGGACCACCTCGGCCTTATCGGGCATATCGGCGTGAGGACCACGCACCTGAGGCCGGGGTCAATCACCGGGCCACCGCAGGAGAGGGAGTACGCCGTCGAGCCCCTCGGCGTCGCTATTATCAGCCCGTCCGCTTCCACGTAAGCCACGAGTTCGCCATCCCTGCGGACGTAGCCCTCGAAGAGCTTGACGGGCACCCTCGAGGTGAGGCATACCTCGTTCAGGGCATCCGGGAGCCTCCGTCTATCGGCTTCCACGGAGAGGCGCATGCGCTCCTCCACCTGCGCTTCCCCGGATAGACAGGCCTCGACGGCCCTCACCGCCTCATCCGGTTCTATGTCGGTCAGGAAGCCCCTCTTCCCCATGTTGATGGCGAGCACGAGCGGGTCCGAGGCCTCCGGCAAGCTCAAGCACGTCCTCAGCACGGTGCCATCCCCGCCCATCACGACGAGGAGGTCAACCGCCATATCACGTACGGGCCTCGAGAACTCCCGGCGCCCGAGCTCCCTCGCCAACCTCTCCTCAAGCCATACTTGTAGGCCGTGGCGCTCCAGGAGCCCCACTATCTCTCGTGCGAGGGATACGGCATCTCGCCTGGCGAGGTTGGCCACTACCCCGGCCGATTTCAGCAAGCCCTGCACCACCAACTTATAAGCACGGGTCCTAAATAACCGCCCCGGGTGAAGGGCGGTGAGCAGGCCAGCCGAGCTCGGCTCGCTCAGGGTGGGCTCCTACATAGTCATAGACGGCGAGCCCTGCCGTATCGTGGAGCTCACGAAGTCCAAGCCGGGTAAGCACGGCTCCGCCAAGGCCAGGATAGTGGCCATAGGCATCTTCGACGGCGTGAAGCGCAGCCTGGTCGGCCCCGTGGACAGCCACGTGGAGGTCCCCATCGTGGAGAAGCGCTCGGGCCAGGTCCTGGCCATAGTCCCCACGGGCGTCCAGCTCATGGACCTCGAGACGTACGAGACCTTCGAGGCCCCCATGCCGGAGGAAGAGGCGCTCAGGGAGAAGCTCGAGCCGGGCGTGGAGGTGGAGTACTGGCGCATCCTCGGCCGGGCGAAGATAATGCGCGTGAAATGAGCTTCTCCCACGCCTCACGAGGAGGGGCATTGGACCTGAGGGCCGTCGAACATGTGAGGGTAGAGCCCGGCATGAGCGTGGGCTCCCTCCTGGCCCAGATGGAGCGCTCGGGCGTCCTGGGCGCCGGGAAGCTCGGGAAGGCGGCCAGCATAGTGGCCAAGATGTTCTCCGACCCGGGCTGCTCTGTCTTCCTCAGCCTCGCCGGGGCGTTGGTGCCGGGGGGCCTCCGGCTCGTGATAAGGGACCTCGTGGAGGAGGGCTTCCTGAGCGCCCTGGTTACCACGGGCGCGAACGTGGTACACGACATCCTCGAGGCGCTGGGCTTCAGGCACTACGTGGGCTCCTTCAGGGCCGATGACGCGAGGCTCAGGGAGGAGCGCCTCGGCCGCATAGGCGATATCTACGTGGAGATGGATGCCTACGTGGCCCTCGAGAGATGGCTCAGGCAGGCTGTACGCGAGATTCCGAGGCCCGTGCGCTCCCGCATATCGGGGGCCAGGCTGCTCAAGGAGCTCGGCCTACGCCTCGACGATGAGGATTCCATAGTGGCGACGGCCGCGAGGCACGACGTGCCAATCATATGCCCAGGCCTCGTGGACAGCGTGGCGGGCTTCCAGCTCTGGTCCCTCTCCGCCGAGCTCGGCCTACGCCTCGACCCCTTCGGGGACCTGAGCGAGCTCGTCGACCGTATATTGGATGCGGAGCGCGTGGGCCTCATCGTGCTCGGCGGGGGGATGCCGAAGCACTTCCTCATGTTCGCCACCACGTTCCGGGATGGGGCCGATTACGCCATCCAGATAACGACCGATAGGCCTGAGCCCGGCGGCCTGAGCGGTGCCCCGCTTGAGGAGGCCATAAGCTGGGGCAAGATACGTCCCGGGGCCGATGTGGTAACGGTCATCTGCGACGCCACCATAGCCTTCCCCCTCATAGTGGCTGCCGCTCTTGAGAGGGCCGGCCCCCGGAGACGAAAGGCTGATTAAGGCCGGGGGGCACCGTGAAGCGCCCGATGAAGAGGGAAGAGCCGTCCGAGCAGGGGCCGTGAGGACCCTTATGAGTGCTGAGGGCTCGATGGGGCGGGGAAGCCTTGGTAAAGGTGGCCGCCATCCAGCCCAGGCCGGTCGGCGATGAGCTGAGACATCCCAAGAACGTCCAGCACGCCGTGGAGCTCCTCAGGAGATGCGTGAGAGCCGATGAGGAGGTCCGTATTGCGTGCTTCCCGGAGTACTTCCCCTGGCACGGGGAGGCCGAGCTGGCCAAGGAGGCCCGGGAGCTCGGCATATACGTCATAGCCGGCATAGCGGAGGAGCACGAGGGGAGGCTCTACAACTCCTGCGTCCTCCTCGGGCCAGATGGCTCCATAGTGGGGAGGCAGAGGAAGCTGAACTTAGGCCTGATGGAGAGGAGGGACTTCGGCTTCTCGCCCGGGAGGGAGCTGAGGGTGTTCGACACGGACATCGGGCGCATAGGCATAGGGGTCTGCGTGGATTTCTGGGGTCCCCCCAACGTAGGGCGCGAGCTCGTGGAGATGGGGGCTGAGATAATATTCAACCCATCCTTCTTCTTCATCTTCAGGGAGATATGGCGCTGCCTCCTCCTCGCAAGGGCCGTTGAGCTCATGGTCCCTATAGTAGCCGTAGATACGGCTCAGTTCCCCTTCAGGCTCGGGGATAAGGTCTTCGAGCGCTGCGGGGGCCTAAGCTGCATAATAGGGCCTCCCTGGCGGAGCGAGGAGGAGTTCCTGGCCTGGTGGAGGGAGCCGAGGTTCAACTGGGTGCTCGGGCAGCTCGGCCTCGACGAGGGCGTGCTCATAAGGGACATCGATATAGACCTGGCCAAGAGATGCCGGGCCATATGGCGGTATAGGTTGCTCGGCGAAGAAAAAGGGTATTGAGGGGGTCGCGGGGTCGCCCCGCCCTACTCCCGGCGCTCCCTCATCCATTCACCAGGCCCGAGGAGAAATCGAGCTTCGGCCACAAGCCCCTCAGCCGCTCTCGGCTGTTCTTCGGCATAAGAGGCCCTCCGCCCCGAAACGGCCGATGCGTGAATCGGGCGTGTCCCGGCCCCAGGGCCATCGTGGAGCCACCAGAGCACGGTGCTTGTCGCCCCCGCTCCGCCGCCGGAGCCGCCTCCCTGCGCCTGCACGTACACCGCCCACACCAGCCTGCCTAAGCTACAATTCACGATGGCGTTAGCGCCGTACGCCGCATCGACGCCCTCCCAGCTGACGAGGCGCCAGCCAGCCTCCGTGTCGGCGGGCACCTCAAGGGCGTAGTAGGTTGGCTTGACGTAATCCTCGTAGGGCGTGCGGGTCTCAATCCGGTACTCCTCGCCGGCCGGGTAAGCGAGCTTCGTGATGGTAAGGGGCAGCCCCACGAACTCACTTCCATCCACGAACTTAGACCTCACCATCAGGAGGGGCTCCCTTCCCGGCTCAAGCTCGTGTAGGCAGCTGATGTCCCTGTCCCGGGTCAAGTTCACCCTCGCCCCGACGAAGACCCCGTCGAGAAGCGGCACCCGGATTATCCCGAGGTTCTCATCAACGCCTCCCCAGCCCAATACCGTGTAGTTCTCCGGCTCATGCCGATGGGCCACAACCAGGTACTCCCCTGGCGGCAGGATGGCCATGTGCGGGGTAACGCCCGTCCACACGACCTTGGGCATCTCCACGGGACCGAGGGGCGTGTAGATGAGCACCGCATCGCCCGGGTCGAGCACGGCCACGGAGGCCTCACCGAACGGCTTGAGCACCTGGGCCAGCAGGCTCGATATGTTCAGGATGAGGCCATGTGCGTACACGGCATATATGCGCCTGTCCATGAACAAATTCACGGTCGCAGTCCGGTTGGTAGGCGGCGAGTCCACGAGTATCCAGAACGCAAACCTGAGCTCGTAACCGCCCACGGTCGTGTTCTCCGGCACGGACACGTAGTACGTTCCCGTGGGCAGAGACGCATCGAAGGGCGTTACGCCGGCCGCCACCACCCTGCCATCCTCATCGTAGACCGTTACGTCGACGTTTATCCACGCCGACTTGTAAGGCCAAGGCGGCATCACGCCTATGGCGTCCACGTAGAGGGTGGCCTCCGTCTCTAAGACGATTTTCACGAAGTTGTACGGCGGGCCCATGGGGTAGCCGGTGCGCTTGAACCCGGCCTCTAAGTAGCCCCACCTGGATAGGCCTGGGGCCGGGCCCACGAGGTCGGCCGCCATGAGGGGTAGCACCGTGCTATCCCTGTAGCCGTGGCGGTCCTCGTAATAGGCGTGGAAATAGTATCTGCCCTGGTGGGGGAGGATGAAGCTCACGTAACCCGAGCCCTCCGTCTCGCCCGATGCTACGAGGTTCCCATTGGCATCGTAGACGTTCACGGTGGCGCCGGCCACGGGGTCGCCATGCTCATCTACGACCTGCACGGAGACGGAGCACTCCACCCACTTCTCTATGATGAAGCCCTTTGCATGACCTCTGACCGTCCAATTATAAGAGATAGCGATGCCGCCGTCCGGCCCGTATACGTTTAACGTGGCCTTGCCTCCATCGGATGGACGGTATTGGACGCTGACCGCCATCCTTGTGCCCTTTCCCCATACGCAGGCGCTCAATCGCTCCACGTAGTTAGGGCTTGTGGTGTTAAAAGTGCCGGTTATCAGGTCATCCTCATGCCCGGTCTCGTAGACCGGGGAGATTAGGGAGTCCGCATAGTCGGGTACGTATATGGTGAACCTGAAGGCGTCCCACGTGTGCGAGTAGGCCACGCCGTAGCGTATCACATGGTCCACCGGCTCGTTAGGCCTGACGATAGCCGTGTGGTTGGCTGTATCCACGTACTTGACTTCAGCTTCCTCGAACGCCCGCTTGGTATAGGAAACGCTTATCTTGAGATCGCTTATCCTCAGGAAGGTATTCACTCTGGCGCAGCCCCAGGTATCAGCGCCCTCACCATGGCCTCGTACTTCAGATTCCAACCAGAACCGAACGCCAATCCACCAGGGACCTCTGCGCCCGCCGAGGCTGTAAGAGAAGCCCCCCTCACGTATCAGCACCGGCCAGTCCACCATAATGCTCGACATGTTCCACGACATATCGTAGCCGGGCACCCAGTCCAGGAGGTGCAGTGTCCACTCGCCAGTGGCTGGACTGTATTCGATTATCGATAGGTCTACGTCCCAGCGTGCTAAATCTATTATCAACTTCCCGCCACCGCTTTCATCGGCGTAAAGCCAGTACTCGACGTCAAACGTGAACGAGATGTTAGCGTTGATGCCCTCGGCCACCTCAGGCACGTAGAAGCTGGCTATGCAAAGGTAACCGCTTATATTTTCTTGGACCTCGTGCCTGGTGTCCACGCGGGTGTAAAGCAACGCATAACCATCTTCTTCACCCATCAGGTAGCCTGTTGAGGCCCAATTGGAGGCCTCCCACACGCTATTGAAATGGGCGAAGTCAAAGCGAGCGCTGCCCTCTCCTGATACCTGCTTTTCCGCCACTTTCCCGATCACCTCGCCGTCCTCTCTATATAAGTTCCAGCAATTCACGTGCATCGGCGGGCTGGACAGATTGGCGGTGAATACCTCGGGCACGGCGTTGGTAGACCCTCCGGACCCGACCTCTACCTGGCTCTGACCCGGGGCCAGAGCAGGGGGCGTTGATGGCGTTAGCACGTGCAGCGGGGGCGCTAACGCCACGATGGTGATTGCCACGATTAAGAGAGCGGCATAACTTCTCCTCTGCATGGCCATATATGCTTCCCCTCCGTACTGATATATCTTCTTTTACACAATTGTGTTAATTTTTCCCGAGAAATGCGATGGATATTTAAGCAACATAATAAAATTTAACAGAGCATTCCCCATGGTGGAGCCGCTTTGCAAGGCGGTCCATATCCCAGGGAGTTTAAAAGCAACGTAGGCCTGTCCGTGGGCCAATCGCACCTATGGCGTGGGAGGTGCTCATGCCCAATTAAGCATATCCGGTCCCACATGGGTAAGAGGCGTGGGTCCCCGACCTCAGGGGGCGGGGGCCAGATGGGAGGGTATCCCGCAAAAGGTATTTATGTGGCCCGCCGGGCTCGCGGGGGTGCTGGAGCTTGGCGAGGAGAGCCCTCCACCTGAGGGTAGAAGAGCTCAAGACCCCCGCTGTCTCCGCTAAGGGCCTCACGATATCCATAGGGCGCATATATGAGGAGGAATGGCCAGAGCCCGTCGGCCCGACGCCTTTCCCGGAAATCACAGACCTCAGGGAGTGGGACATGAAGCTCCTCAAGCGCTACAGGCCGTACTACCTGCCGTTCTGCGAGCTCTGCTGCCTCTGCACCTTCGGGAAGTGCGACCTCTCCAGGGGGAAGAGGGGGGCCTGCGGGCTCGACCTGAGGGCCCAGCTCTCCCGTTTCGTGCTCATAGCGGCCTGCATAGGCGCCTGCACGCACACCCATCACGCAAGGCACCTGCTCGAGCACCTCATAGAGCGCTACGGGCGCAGGCACCCGATAGACGTGGGGGGCGTGAACGTCCAGCTCGAGGCCCCGAACATAAGGCTCGTCTGCGGGATAAGGCCCAAGACGCTGGGCGATTTGGAGGAGGTCCTCGATTACGTAGAGACGCAGCTCGTCCACCTACTGGCCTGCACGCACACGGGCCAGGAGGGCCACTACCTCGATTTCGAGTCCAAGATACTCCACGCAGGCATGCTCGACCACGTGGCCATGGAGGTAGCCGATATAGCGCAGATATCCGCCTACAATTTCCCGAAGGCCGACCCCGAGGCCCCGCTCGTGGAGCTCGGCTGGGGCGTGGTGGACCGGGAGAAGCCCGTGATACTCGTGATAGGCCACAACGTCCCGCCAGCAGCCTACATCGTGGATTACCTGCACGAGAAGGGCCTGTACGGCCAAGTGGAGGTGGCCGGGATGTGCTGCACCGCCCACGACGTAACCCGCTACGACCCGGGGGCCAAGATAGTCGGCCCAATCAGCTGGCAGCTCCGCTTCATCCGTGCCGGCGTGGCCGACGTGATAGTCGTGGACGAGCAGTGCGTGAGGACGAACCTCGTGGAGGAGGCGCAGAAGGTGAAAGCGCCCTTCATAGCCACCAGCCCCGTGGCCTGCCACGGCCTGCCCGACCGCACGCACGACCCCGTGGAGGAGATAGTGGACGATTTGGTGAAGGGGCGTGTGCCGGGCGTCCTCATCTTGGAGCCGGAGAAGGCCGCCGCCGTGGCCGTCGAGGTGGCGCTGAAGGTGGCCCCGACCAGGAAGGGGCTGAAGGCCCTGCCAGATATGAGCGAGGTGATAGAGGGCGCCAAGCGCTGCCGCCAGTGCAACGAGTGTAGGCGGGCTTGCCCGAACAACCTGCCCATCCCGAAGGCCATGAGGGCCGCTGCCCAGGGCGATACCCGCCTCTTAGCGAGGCTCATGGACGATTGCATAGGGTGCGCCCGCTGCGAGAGCGCTTGCCCGCAGGGCATACCCGTCCACACGTTCATAGTGAAGGCCGCTGAGAGGGAGCTGAAGGAGGAGCGCTTCAAGGTGAGGGTCGGGCGTGGCGCCGTCCAGGACGTGGAGATACGTGAGGTAGGCGGCCCAATCGTGCTGGGCGAGATACCGGGCATTGTGGCCTTCGTTGGCTGTGCGAACTACCCACACGGGAACCGTGAGGTAGCCGAGATGGCCATAGAGTTCGCAAGGCGCAACTACATCGTAACGGCCTCGGGCTGTGCCGCCATGAGCATAGGCTTCTACAAGGACGAGGAGGGCCTAACGCCCTACGAGCAGTTCTCGGGCGCCTTTGAAGCGGGCGGCATAGTGAACGTGGGCTCCTGCGTGTCAAATCCCCACATCTCCGGGGCCGCCATAAAGATTGCGAGCATATTCGCAAGGAGGAACCTCAGGGCCAATTACGAGGAGATAGCGGATTACATCCTCAACCGCGTGGGCGCTGTGGGCGTGGCGTGGGGCGCTATGAGCCAGAAGGCCGCCTCCATAGCCGCTGGCTTCTGGCGCCTCGGCGTCCCAGTGATAGTAGGCCCGCACGGCTCGAAGTACAGGCGCATGCTCCTCGGGCGCCAGGACAGGGAGGAGGATTGGTACGTCTACGACGCTCGCACGGGCGAGAAAGTGTACGTGGGGCCCTGCCCGGAGCACCTCTTCATGGCCTGCGAGACGAAGGAGGAGGCGATGGTGTGGATAGCCAAGCTATGCATGAGGCCCAACGACACCACGAAGGGGCGGGCCATAAAGCTCACGCACTACATAGACCTCCACCGCAAGCTCTTCGGCACCATGCCCGACGACATCCACCTCTTCGTGCGCACGAAGGCGGACATACCGATAACCATGAAGGACGAGATACTGGCCATCTTGAAGGAGAAGGGCTGGAAGGAGAGGCGCATACCCGACCCGACGCTCCTCCCGAGGCTCATAAGGGCCAAGAAGGCGTAGGGGGCATTCCAGGCTTA
The DNA here is from genome assembly GCA_964449495.1 of uncultured Candidatus Bathyarchaeia archaeon. GTDB lineage: Archaea > Thermoproteota > Bathyarchaeia > EX4484-135 > EX4484-135 > EX4484-135. The sequence goes on along the minus strand of CAYUYX010000026.1, from coordinate 419 downwards.
TTTACATTCTATCTAACGCCGAGTTTTCCCTCGTCTTCACCCGTGCTTAGTTAATATATCGGGCCTCTCCATCACATCCCTTAAGATGGGCTTAAAGAATAACGGAACCCTCTGCTTAGGATGGCCGGGCTTTATAAATTCTCTATGCCCAAAACAGCGGAGGTGCTGGCGTGATTTGAACGCCTACGAGCATGTTGAACGGCTGAAGCGGAGGGCCAGGCGCTTCTTAGCCCATGCTCATACCGCCTTAAGAGATGGGGATTTTGATATCGCTTGCTTCTGCGCCGAGCAAGCAGCTCAGCTGAGGCTTAAGGCCCTCTTCCTCCGCATGGTGGGCTATGTGCCGAGAACGCACGATGTCAGGGAACTCCTGGGCGACCTTGTTAGTGCGCTTAAGGCGCTCGGCAGGGAAGAGCTCG
>CAYUYX010000025.1:502-10128 GCA_964449495.1 uncultured Candidatus Bathyarchaeia archaeon | reverse complement strand
CCTCCTGTACTCGAGCTCCTGAACATCGAGCTCGAAGCCCTTTAGGGGGCTGAGCATCACGGCCTTGCCGCACCACGCCTCGAGCTCCACAGGCCGTCCCCCTGGCCTACCCGGGAGGAGGCCACGATAAGGTTATTTAGGAATCGGGGGAGCGTCGGCGCGGCTATGCCTGCCTCCTTGCCCTGGTGGGCTCAGCTCATCGTGGGCCTTGCGGCCGAGCTCGTCCTCATGCTCCTGGGCTCCTACGTGGCCATCGGGAGGACCAGGTTCAGGGAGAGGATGCCAGCCGCCATCGCCTCCGCCATCCTCGGCTTCGTATTGGCGCCCATATTCGTCGGCATCTCCGGCATCGCAGGCCTATCCGGCGTGGCATCCGCCCTCCTCCTGCTGATGTGGACCGCTCTCCTGAAGGGCCTCGTGAAGCTCGAGTGGCTGAACTCCCTCGGCTTAGGGCTCGCCTGCGTCGTCCTCACCTACGCGTTGGTGGAGTGGTGCGATTTCACGGCTCTCCTAACGCCCTGGTGGCAGACCTTCGTTTAGGAGAAGAGCTCCCTCGCCCATTTTTCGAACGCTTCCTCGAGCTCCTCCGTGAAGGCCACGAAGTCCACGGCGAGAAGACCCGTCCCCGCATCTATGTGGTCCTTTAGGACCTTCATCATGGCTTCTGCCGCCTCATCCGCCCTAAGGCCTCCAACCCCTGTCCCGAGGCCCGGGAAAGCCATGGCCTTAATCCCCTCCCGCTCGGCACAGCGGAGAGCAGCCCTCATGGCGGCCTCCACCTTTTCCCCGCTCGTGGGCATGGCCGGCCGCTCCATGGTGGGCGTGTGGACCACGTAATCGACTGGTAATCTCCCGGCGCCCGTGGCGACCGCTTCACCGACGGGGACGGGGGCGTGCTTGCGGGCTTCCTCTTCTATCTCGGCCCCGCCAGCCCTCTTTATCGCACCGGCGACGCCGCCGCCCATGAACATGAGGCTGTTTGCGGGGTTCACTATGGCGGATGGCCTTGTGTCGCTCGACCACCTCGTTATATCGCCCCTGAGGACCCTTATCCTCACGCCTCGGTAGGATAGCTCGAGGGCCAGGGCCCTACCCCTCCCGGCGCTCAAGGTGGCCTCCGAGGCGATAAAAGCTAAAGCCTTATGAGCAAACGGCCCCTAAGCCCGGTTGATGTCCTCCGAGGGCGTGGACAGGATACCCGTCCGCTTCGTGATAGAGGGGCTTGAAGCGCGAGCGGAGGGCGAGCTGATAAGGCATCTGGCGCCCAGGACCGTTGACGCCATCGTGAGAGCGCTCCCCCTCGAGGGATACGCATCTACGTGGCTTGAGGAGGTCTACTTCGAGGTGCCCTTGCGCCTCGGGGAGGAAAAGCCCGTGCGGGAGGTCGAGCGAGGCGCAATAGCCTATTGGCCAGCTGGCTCGGCCATCTGCGTTTTCTACGGCTCATCCCAGCCAATAGGCCCCGTCAACCTAATCGGGCGCATAACGAGCGGCCTGGAGCTCTTCGCAAGGGTGAAGATAGGCGCAAAGATAAGGGTCGAGCTGGCCGAGGGCTAATCGTCGAGCTTCCTCAGAGCCTCGAGGTGCTGGGGAAACACTTGCTCAGCCGCATCTGGCCGGGCGATTAAGTAGCGGAAGACCCGACGCTGTTCCTCTTTACTCAAGCTATTCCATGCCCCTTTGGCGTCTCCTCCCGCCCTTCCTATTATGTTAATGATATAATCGGTTCCAAGGATGTCCTCGGCAGCGAGGAGGAGGTGCTCCTCTATGCTGTGCTTGATGATGTCTTCTCTGCCCATATCGCTTATGACGGCTATGAGGCGGACCTCATGCTCACCCTTGAGGAGGACTACCTCCTTGATATGGCCCTCGTCTCTTACTTCGCCATAGCCTACCCCGCTCTCCCGAAGCCTTCTTAAGATGTCCTCTGTCAGAGCGTCGAGCTGGCTGCTCTCCCTGTCCACGAGGAGGAGCAAGTTCACGAGCTTTTCCGAGGCTTCTACATAAGTCCTGATGTCATTCAATACGGCCAAGTGCCTGAGCTCCTCGTGCTTGGCGAAGCCCACAACCTTACGTCCATCGAGGTGATGGGCTAATATGCATAACACGTAATTATCTGGCGTCCCGTTCCCCACGAGCAAGAGGCTTTCTACATCGGCGATGGGCGCTGGAACCACGACATCCAAGCCCAACCTCTGGGAGAAGAAGTACGTGGTATCGGCAAATCTATCTAGGCCGAGGGAGAACGGGCGTAGTTTCATATCAGAAAGCCCTCTCCCATGCGCACATCTATGCCAGCACGCCTGAGCTCTTCCACCTCTTCTATTGTAAGCACCTTTGCCCTCAGTATTCCATCTCTTAGAGATAACAAGCAAATGCGTAAGACATCGCCTACGAGCTCCTCCACAGCGCCAGCTATCAATCTCACGGCCTCTATGCTGTGGGTGGACACCACCACCTGCGTTCCCTCGGCCACCCTCCCGGCCAGCCAGCTCGCCAGGAATAGGAGCATGGAGGGGTTCATATGGGCCTCCACATCGTCCCAGAGCAGCACCTCGGGCCTTAGGAGCTCGTAGAGGAGCATGGCCACCGCCAGGACCTGGACCCCGTCGCCCAAATCGCCGAGCCTTATGCGGCGCCCGTCCTTGAGGAAGGCGTAGAGGGTGGGCTCCCCTCCGTGGAAGGGCTCCATGGTGAAGTTTATGTAATCTTCACGGACGAGCTTCGAGAGAGCGCTGGCCACCTTGGGGGCGTGCTTCCACACATCCGGCCAGATGCGCCTGAGATACTCGTATGCTGGCTTAGTAAGGTCGGGGCGAATGAAGAGGGCCTTGGAGAAATCACGGGGAGAGCATGAAAAACCTTTAGGCCCCATAGGAAGCGTTAGCTCTTGGCCGCCGAGCTGTGGAGGCTCTCTTACGAGTATTCTATCTTCTTCACGTGTCATGGAGAGTTCCCAGGCCTCCTCATCCGAGCTGATTGTTATACGGGCTTCTTTAGCTGAATAATCGTATAACAAGAAAGAGAAGCCCCCGGCGCCCAGAGTCGTGTGGAGCCTGCACAGGAGTTCCACGGATATGGTATCCAGATATGGCTGTCGGTGGGCTGGCCCGTGGGCGAGGAGGAGCGCCTCCAACACGGTCGTCTTCCCCGAGTTGTTGGCCCCGAGCAGTATGGTAAGGGGAAATAGCTCCAGCTCGCCCTCCCTGATGCCCCTGAAGTTCTCAATCCTCAGGCGCCTTATCATCTCCCTCAGCTCGCCACCCTGTATATGCGTGTGTACCGGCTGGCCGCTATGAGCTCTAAAAAGCCACGCCTCTCGAGCTCACGCAGCATCTGTTTTGCCACGCTCAGGCGGAGGTTATACCTGCTCGCTATGGCGTATGGCGTTATGACCTTCATCTTCCTCAGCTCCTCCAGGAAGGCCTCGTCTCTTATATCTGGCCCGAATATGGAGCCTATGCGCTTCTCCCGGACCTCGGCGCCCCTCCTCGAGGCGGCCCTCTGCCTCATCTGCTGCCTCTCCATCTGGGTGAGGGAGAGCTTCTTCCTCCCTCCCAAGCCCGCTTCCCCCCTCGACGGACGCGCCCGCTCTTATAAATGGGCCTGCTCAGAAGAGGCCGCGCCTCATCTTCATGGCCGCGAAGGCCACGGCCGCCCCGAGGGCCATGAAGCCCGCCCACACGGCCATATCTCTCACGTTCGGCCACTCCGACGGCTTGGAGAGCTTGAGCTTGAGCCTGAGCGTGCTCACGAGCCCGGAGGTCCTCTCGCCCTGGTACCAGCTTATCTGCACCTCTACCTCGAGCTCGAGCGGGGCGGTCTTGCTGAAGTCCACCTCGAGGACGGCCACGCGGCTCTCCCCGCCCAGGAGGTCGCCGATGAGGACGGAGGTTACCCCGCTCACGTAGGCCGATACCACCGATATCCTCACCTGCTCCGCCGTAACGTTCGATATGTTGACCACCTTCAGCATCATCCTCACTCCCCTCGAGCCGGGGGAGGGCGTGGGCGATAGCTTGACCTCCGTTATCTCGAAGACGGCCTTCTCCCTTATCACAAAGGGGATGGCCAACACGTAGTTCAGGCCGTCGTGGGTTACGTTCAGGGCGAGCTCGTAGAAGCCGGGCTTCGCCTCCTCCGCCACGTTCACCAGGAAGGTTACGTTCGCCGGGTAGCCCATGGGCAGGTAGGGTATCATGGCTTCCTCGGCCCCCGCATAGCTCGGCTCCACGAGGCCGGGAACGGGCTCGAGCACGAGCTTCACGTCCTTCGCCACGTAGTCGCCGATGTTCGTGAGGATGACTATGAGCATCACGTACACATCGCCCGGCACGACGGATGGCGGGAAGCACACGACCTTCGAGATGGCGAGCCGGCCCTCCCCCGCCACCCTCAGGCCTATCTGGCCCGTCTCCGTGTAGGTGGTGCCCCTCGGGTCGGCGTAGCTCGTCATGGCGTAGAGCGAGACGGCCCCGTAGACCTTCGGCTGGACGAAGACGAGAAGCGTTATGTTCCAGCGCTCCCCGGGCCTGAGCAAGGACCTCTCGAACTCCCCAGAGCCTATGATGGAGAGGAACTCCGCGTAGGAGTAGAAGGAGACGGTGATGTTCTCCGCAGCCTCCGCCCCCACGTTCTCCACCTGAACGGTCAGCACGTTCACGGCGTTCGGCCTCAGGCTCTCGTTAAGGGCCCTCAACCTGATGTCCGGGCCCGGTAGCTCGCCCACCTCGAAGCCTATGGCGAGGCCAGCCGTTACGGGCACCCCGAACTGGTCGTAGTACGTTATGGCAACCCTCACGGAGAGAGCGCGCCCCGCCCCGGCCTCCACGAAGAGCCTCAGGGGGATGCTCCATTCCTCCCCGACCCAGAGGATATCCCTCACGAAGACGTTTGGGCCTATCACGGTCAAGTAGGGGTTCTGCGGGTTCACCTCCACCCTCATCGAGCGGGCGACCCCGCTCCCGTTGTTGGCGATTACCATGTGCACCTCGTTCGTGATGAGCTTCTTCAGGCAGTAGGAATCGCACGAGACGCTTGTGTCGGGCGAGCCGCTCATCGTCGCCTGGAGGAGGCAGCCGAAGGAGCTGAGCTCATCGCCCTTGAGGTACTCGACCGTGAGGGTGAGGTTGTAGTGCGATGCCGAGGCGTTCTCCGAGACCTCGAAGGTGAAGGAGAAGGTTACCTCTTGTCCCCTGACGAGCGGGCCAGCATAGCTATCGTTCACCAGGAGGGGCCTCGGGGAGATGTCGCCCGTATCCAGGGTAGCGTTGAGGGCCGTGGCCTCGGGGCTCGCCGCGTACCTGAGGACCACCGATAGCGTGTTATTGAGCCCTTGCCCCATCCACCTGCTCCAATAGACATCCTTGAGGATGAAGTCCTCGGCTTCGCCATCCGCTGGTCTCGCCCGCCCGGCTGCCGCTGGCAAGGGCCCGAGGCCGTAGAGGGCCGTGGAGGAGGCCAAGAGAGCTGCGAGGAGGAGCAGGGCCTTCCGCCGCATAGAACACGGACCCCTCATGTTCTCACCCGAGCTTCATCCTGAGGAGCACGATGGCGAGGACGAAATAAGCTATCGCCATGACCCCAAGGGCCGTGCAATCGAGCGCCACGTCGGAGAGGGCGTAGCCCTTCAACATTATCCCCCTGAAGCCGTGGAGGAAGTAGTACATGGGCGTCGTGTAGGTTATGGCGTAGCGTATCACGGGCGACACGTATTCTACCGGCGATATTATGCCCGAGAAGAGCAGGGACGGGATGAAGATGAATATGGACGTGCCGAGGGCCTGGAGCTGGTTCTTCGAGATGACGGATATGAGCATCCCCATGCTGAGGGAGCACACGAGGAAGAGGGCCGAGAAGGCAAACAGGTCCACGAGGGGCCCCCTCACACGCACGTCGAAGAGCAGTATGGCTATGCCGAGCGTGCCGAGCATATCCGCCATGCAGAGGGCCGTGTAGGCGATGAGCTTGCCCCCGATTATGTCCCACCTCGTTATTGGGGCCATGATGAGCTGCTCGTACGTGCCACGCTCCTTCTCACGGCAGATGGAGAGCGATATGAGGGTCATGGGGACGAGGTGGAGGAGGAGGCCCATGGTTATCGGCGTGAAGCCCTCCATGGTCGTTATCTTCGGGCCGTAGACGGTCTCCTGCACCATCTTTATGGAGACGGCCCCGTAGTCCTCCGCTATGCTGACCTGCAGGTAGTAGAGGGCCGTCGTTACGGATTGGGTTATTATCACGGGGCTGAAGGGGGAGGCGGCGTCCACGATGACCTTCACGCTCACGCTCCTCCCGGCCTTAAGGTCGTCGGAGAAGCCCTCGGGTATCACTATGGCCCCGTACGCCCGCCCCTCCCTTATGAGCTGTACGGCCTCCTCCTCCGTGTCCACGTAGAAGGCCGGTTCTATGCCGGGCGACTCGAATATGTAGTCCACGAGCTCCCAGCTCAGATCGCCCTGTGGGTCGAGGTTTGCGACCGCCACGGGGAGGGAGCGTGTCTCGCGGCCCCCGTAGCCGAAGCCGAACATGAGCATGACGAGGAGGGGCATGGCAACGTTCATCAGGAGGCTCCTCGGGTCCCTGATGAGCTGCTTGAGCTCCTTGGCTATAACGGGCCAGAGCCTCACTCCAACCCCCCCGTCAGGCTGAGGAAGGCGTCCTCGAGGCTCACGTATATGGGGCTTATGGAGAGCACCCTGACGCCCCGGAGCTCAAGCCCCCTCAGCACCTTTATGAGGTCTCTCTCGGCGTCCTCCACGAGGAAGATGAAAGTGGCCTTCCCGCCGCCCCTCCCCACGAGCTTGAAGTCCTTAACGCACTCAAGGCTTGAAATAGCATCCGTGGGTATTCTCGAGGTCTTCACCACGACCTCTAAGAGCTCGCCCTTGAGCGCCTGACGCTTGATTTCCCTCGGCGTCCCCTGGGCGATGATGCGGCCAGACCTCATGAGGGCGAGGCGCTCGCAGAACTCGGCCTCGTCCATGTAGTGCGTCGTTACGAGGAGCGTAACGCCCTCGTCCCTCAGCTCCTCGAAGAAGCGCCAGAAGAGGTAGCGGAGGTGCGGGTCTATGCCGGCCGTAGGCTCGTCGAGGATGAGGAGGGCTGGGTTGTGCACGAGGGCCGTCGCTACGGCGAGCCTGCGCTTCGTCCCCCCGCTCAGCTGGCCGGCGAGCTTGTCCCTGAACTCCGTCAGGAGGAAGCGGTCGAGGAGGCGTTCTATGCGCCCCCTCCTCACGCTATACGGCACGCCGTAAACGGACGAGTAGAATACCATGTTCTCGTAGACGGTCAGGTCCTCGTAGAGGCCGAAGTGCTGGGGGACGTAGCCTATCAGCCTCGAGGCGAGCATCCTGTCCCTCGGCTGGATGAAGTTGAAGACCTTCACGAGCCCGGCGGTAGGCTCGAGGAGCCCGCATATCATGCGTATCGTTGTCGTCTTCCCGGCTGCGTTTGGGCCGAGGAGGCCGAATAGCTCCCCGGTTTCGACATCGAAGCTGATGTCATCTACGGCTACCACGTCCTCGAACCTCTTCGTTACGTTCCTCAGCGCTATTGCCTTCATCTCTTTCCTTCGGGCGGGTGGCTTTCCGAATAACTTATAAACATTTTCATCCTTTCTTCACTACAGGGGTTAGACGAACTTGACGACGGGGGTTAAGCCTTGGAGCTCGACGAGCGGACGATAGCGAACCTCATGAGGCTCGGCCTGACGAAGTACGAGGCCCTGGCCTACATCGCCCTCGTCCAGCTCGGCTCTGGCACGGTGGCCGAGATACACAGGCTCTCCGGCGTCCCGACCACCAAGCTCTACGATGTCCTATCGAGGCTCGAGTCGAGGGGCTGGGTGGAGGTCTTCAGGGAGAGGCCCCTGCGCTACCGGGCCAGGCCGCCGGAGGAGGTCCTCGATTCCACGGCGGAGGACCTGTTGAAGGCCTGTGAGGATGCAAAGACGGTCCTCAAGGAGATTTACGGGCGGGGTAGAGAGGTCGAGAAATCCGACGTATGGATGGTCAGGGGGCTTCAGAACGTGGAGAAACGTATGATAGGCATGATGAAGAGCGCTAAGAAGAGCATCCACCTCGCCCTCTCGAAGCTCGCCTCGGATTTCCTCGGGAAAGTGAGCGATATACTTGTGAGCGCATATTGGAAAGGTGTGGACGTGAAGGTTATGGTAGCCGATTTGAGGGGGGCACCGGATTTAGGCGGCATAGAGGTGGTCGTCCTCAGGCCCCCGCTCGTCATGCCGGAGGTAACCATAGTCTACAGCCTCGTCGTCATGGACCGGGTTGAGCTCCTCCTCGCCCTCCCGATAGGGATGAGCAGGGGGCGCCTGAGGGACGTTGTGGGCGTGTGGGTCAGGGACAGGAGCCTCGCCGAGCTGGCGGCCGAGTACTCCATGCTCATGATGAAGATGGCGAGGAGGCCCGACCTCGGGATGAGCGTTTAGCGTTCCCCGCCGTGCTCCGCCATGAGCTTCCTCACGAGGTCTAAGGAAGCGAGGAGAATATACGTGGCGTTTGCCACGGAGGCCAGCTCTCCCACATCCCTCGCCGCCCTCAGCCTTCTCTCAAGAGCGTGGAGGCGGGAGATGAGGGTTTCTCTCAGCCTCTGGAGGACGGCCTCCTCCTCGATGCTCGCCGTAAGCATGCGGTCGGCGAGACCTATCACGGGCCTATCGCATTTCGGGCACCATATCTCCCCCCTCCTGTCAAAGAGCGGGGAGCCGCACTCCGGGCATGTCTCGGGGAGCATCCTTGCGCCCTCCTTCAGCCACTCGGCGGCCCTCCGCTCGGCCTCCCCCACGGGGTCCCCCTTACGAGGCAGAGCAAGCGCCTCACGTAAAAGCGCAGCGGGGGGAGCGCATGAGCGCTCCACTTTTAAATAGCCCGGCCATCTGAGGGGCGTCGAGAAAGGAGGGGCGAAGGGAGCGTGATAATCCCTATAAGGTGCTTCACGTGCGGGCGCCCGATAGCCCACCTCTGGGAGGAGTTCGCCAGGCGCGTGAAGGCCGGGGAGGACCCAAAGAAGGTGCTCGACGACATGGGCGTGAAGCGCTACTGCTGCAGGCGGATGCTCCTCTCCCACGTCGACCTGATAGATGAGGTGCTGAAGTTCTACGAGGTGGGCAAGCTATGAGCATGTCCACCATCATAGAAGACGTGAGGGCCAGGAAGGTCTTCGATAGCCGGGGCTCGGAGGCGATTGAGGTAGAGGTCTTCACGGCCTACGGCTACGGGAGGGCCATGGCCCCCATGGGGGCCAGCAGGGGGCGTGGCGAAGCCGTCCCGTACCCGCCCGGCGGCGTTGACGAGGCCGTGGAGAAGGTGGGCAAGCTCATAACGCCCGAGCTCGTGGGCCTCGATGCGGCCGACCAGAGGCTCGTCGATATGGTCCTCCACGACGTGGATGGCACGCCGGACTTCAGGACCATCGGGGGGAACACGGCTTACGCAACGTCCATGGCCGTGGCGGTTGCGGCCGCCAGCTCGCTCGGCATCCCCCTCTTCAGGCACCTCGGGGGCTCCATGGCCTGTGCGCTCCCCTACCCGCTCGGGAACGTGATAGGTGGTGGCAAGCACGTCAGGGGGCGTGGGCCGGATATCCAGGAGATGCTCGTCCTTCCC
>CAYUYX010000025.1:0-492 GCA_964449495.1 uncultured Candidatus Bathyarchaeia archaeon | reverse complement strand
AGGCCAACTTCCTCGTCCACAAGCGGGCTGGCGAGCTCCTCATGGAGGCCGACCCGAGCTTCACGGGCGGGCGAGGGGACGAGGGTGCCTGGGCCCCGAGGCTGGGGACGGAGGAGGCGCTTGAGGTGCTCCACAGGGCCTGTGAGGACGTCTCCGGCGAGCTCGGCTTCGAGGTGAGGCCGGGCTTAGATGTAGCAGCCTCGACGCTCTGGCGGGAGGAGGAGGGCGCCTATGTGTACGAGCGGGAGGGCGAGAGGCGGGATAAGGGGGAGCAGGTGGAGTTCATATTGGGCCTCATCGAGCGCTACGGCCTCGTCTACGTAGAGGACCCGCTTGCGGAAGAGGATTTCGAGGGCTTTGCGGAGCTCGCCAGGAAGGCCTCCAGGCTCGGCTGCCTCATCTGCGGGGACGACCTGACCGTAACGAACAGGGGGAGGCTGAGGAAGGCCGTGGAGCTGGGGGCGTGCAACGCCGTCATAATAAAGCCCAATC
>CAYUYX010000024.1:0-10202 GCA_964449495.1 uncultured Candidatus Bathyarchaeia archaeon | reverse complement strand
GCCCACGTACTTGCCCTTGTTATCATATACGTCCATGTGGAAGCGGGTTACGTTGTAATCCATGGCCATCTCTATGGGCGTCCTCGGCGAGACGAGAGTTACGTTCGCCCACGCCTCTATCAGGTAGAAGGCCTTGTCGTCCTCCTCGTAGGGCCACGGCCCCGTCATGTTCAGTACCTCGAAGTTGAAGAACTCCTCCATCGGTATGCCTGGCCCGAGGTCGTACGTTACCTCGTGCTCGAAGGGCCTCGTCAGCGCTATATCGTAGAGCTGGACGCTCACCGTCCCGTTTGTCCTCAACGTTATGTTCCCTCCCTCGAGGCCCATGAGGATAATCTGCTCTATGGCCTCCTGGGTGGTGTTCAAGAGCACGTGCCCCTCGGCCGTCTCCTTCGGGGGTATGCAGATGGGCTCCTCGAGGCTCCCGGTCCCGAAGAAGGCGTCGTTGATGTAGACGTTGAGCTCCACGTCCGTAACGTTCAGCGGGAGGGGCTCGGCGGCCTCCGTGAAGGGGTTCGTTACGTTGATGTACACCCTCACCCTCGTGCCCGGCTTGAGGACCTCCATCCTCGTTATGTTGATGTAATTGGCCACCTCCATGCTCACCGGGAGCTCTGTCTCGAGGGGCCTGTAGAGTGTGATGGGCCTCGTTACGTCGTAGCTGAATAGGCCGAATATGCTAACCGTGGCGAAGATGGTCCCTTCCACCTTTATCCAGATAGCCCCCCTTGCGAGGCCCTCGAGCATGGTGTAGAACGTCTCGCCCGTCTTCGGGGTAACGAGCAGCCATACCTCGGATGCCCGCTTCGGCGGGAGAACGAACTTCTTCATGGTCTTCCCGGTTCCCACGACCTCACCGGCATAATACACGTCGAACGCCACGCTCTTTATCTCTACATCGAAATCGGTCGGGTTCGTAACGGCCAGCGAGACGTTGAGGGCCGCCCTCCTGTTATGGACGGTGAGCCTGACGTCGAGTATCTCCGCCTTCACCTGCTTCGCCAGGCTGCTGACGTAATCCATGATGTACTGGTAGCCGAGCACGGGCGTTACGGCGACGATTATGACTATGACGGCGGCCACGATGGCGCCCTTCCCTATGCCCCTCTTCTTAGGCGGTGGAGGAGGCCTAAAACCGGTCGTCCTAATCCTCCTCCTCGTCCCCATAGCTTAGCGCCTCGTGAAGGGGCGTCCTCATCCTTCCTAATAAGGCTTTAGGCAACTTGCTAAAGCGGTAGCCAAAAAGACTTTGCTGGCCAAAGAGCCCCTCACTCGTACCTCAGCGCTACTATGGGGTCGTACTTCGCAGCCCACCTGGCCGGTATGTAGCCGCAAACGGCCGTGGCCACCAGGGCGGTCAGGAAGGACGAGAGGGCTATGGCCTCCGTCATGATGGGCTCGGCGGATACCTGGAAGACGGCCCCGAAGGCCACGACGCCCTTTAGGAGCCCCGTAGCGGCTATCAGGTAAGCTACCCCCCAGCCCACGAGGACGCCTAAGGCGGAGCCTATCAGGCCCATCAAGATGGCCTCCGTCCAGAACAGCTTCAGTATTGTCCCGCTCGTGGCCCCTATGGCCTTCATTATGCCTATCTCACGCACACGCTCCCTCACGCTCGTCGTCATGGTGTTGAACACGCCCAGGGAGGCCACTATGACGGCTATCACGCCTAAGACTATGAGGAGGCTCCTGAAGATGGCGAACACGCTATCGATTGCTCGGGCGTAGGCCTTCAGGGCGATTATCCTCGGGTCCCTGTTCCCGGTCGCCTTGAAGTACTCCTCCAGCCTTTCGCACAGCGCGTCCACGATATTCACGCTCTTGGCATAGACAACGATTATGGAGCAGAGCTTGTCGTACACCACGGGAACGTAGTCCTCCCACTTCTGTTGGTACTCCTTGTCGAGGCCCTGCGTCTTCAGCCAGAGCTTGAACTGCGAGCCGGATAAGCGGGCGTTGTAGGGCGACCCCACGTACGCCCACATCACCTTCTCGGAGAGCTCGTCGTAGGACGGGGGCCTGAGGTGCTTCTTCATGTCCTCGAAGCTCGTTATTATAGCGGCATCCATGTCGAAGCCGGCCAGGTTCACGCCCGTCTTCTGTATGACGGCTTTGACCCTCACGGTCCACGGGTAGAAGGTGAGCAGTATCTCCGGCTTAGACAGTATCTCGCCGGGGACGGCGATGGTTATGTTCAGCCTCAGCGTCTTGCCGACCAGCACCCTCGGGTCGTCGGAGCCGTACAGGGCCTTGGCCAACTCCTTGGCCACCTCATAGCCTACCGTGACCACATCGTGCTCGTAGTCCTCCGGTATCTCGCCCTCCAGGGGGACGTAGAGGGATGGCCACACCTTCTTGCCCTTCGAGTGCACGGAGCCCACGAGCAGCACGCTCTCCTCATAGCCCACCACGGTGGTTACGCCGAAGAGGCCCGGGAATACCTCCTCCACATCTCCTGTCATATTTCCTGCGATATTGTTTACATCGTTCACGTAAAGAGGGCACTTCATCGTTCCCGTGGCGCCTATGCTCGTCACGAAGATGATCCTGACGTTGAAATAAGTCTCCATGGCCTCCCTGATGGCCACGCCGAAGCCCTCGCTAACGGACATGATGGACGTCATAGCCATCACGCCCATTATGATGCCCAGGACGGTCAGGAACGTCCTGAACTTGCTGGCGAGCATGTGGTCCTTGGCCATCCTAAAGACATCCGCTATCTTCATGGTTCACCTCACTCCTCGGGCCTCAGGGCCTTCTCCTTGCCGAGCATGAGAGGCGGCGCCCTCGGAACTATGCGCCCGTCCCTTATGTAGAGGACGCGCTTAGCCGCCGCGGCGACCTCGAGGTCGTGGGTTACGGCCACGCAGGTAACGCCCCTCTCCTCGTTGAGGCGCCTGATGAGGGATACTATCTCTGCGCCCGTCTTCGTATCCAAGTTGCCCGTTGGCTCGTCCGCGAGCAGGATGTCGGGGTCGTTGGCGAGCGCCCTCGCTATAGCGACACGCTGCTGCTCCCCGCCCGATAGCTCGGAAGGACGATGGTACATACGCTCGCCAAGGCCGACCTCCCTCAGGAGGGCCTCCGCCTTCTTCCTCCGCTCGGATGGCGGGACGCCTGCGAGCATCAGGGGGACCTCGACGCTCTTTATGGCGGGGAGCCACGGTATGAGGTAGTACTGCTGGAAGACGAAGCCTATCTTGTGGAGCCTGAGCCTGGCCCTCTCCTTATCGCTCAGGGTCGTGATGTCCTCCCCCTCTATGAAGACCTTCCCCTTCGTCGGGCGGTCCATGGCGCCTATCATATTCAGGAGGGTGCTCTTTCCCGAGCCAGAGGGGCCTACGATGGCCACGAAATCCCCCTTCCCGACCTCCAGGTCGATGCCCCTGAGGGCGTGCACCTCCGTCTTGCCGAGCTTATACACCTTGTGCACATCCACGAGCTTTATCACCGGCTCGCTACCCGTCATCTGCGCTCGCCCCTCCTTTCACGTGAGCAGGGGATAATAAAGCTTTGAGGTGTTCGAGAGCTTTGAGCGATTAAGCCGTCGGGCGAAGCCCCACGTCGCCCAATAGTACGCGGGCATTACCTCGAGTTCCTGTCGGTTATAGAAGAGCCCATGGAGCTTAATCGCCATTTTATAAGTGCTTTTATATAAGTACCCCCTCCCGTACCGTCTCGTAAGTTTTTTAAACCTCCCCGCTGCAGAGGGCTACCGAAGGAGGGGCGGTGAAGACAGTGCAACGCCACCTGCTTCTGGCGATTTCGGTGTTCGTTGTGGCCCTGACGCTGCTCTCCCCATTCTCAACGCCAGCTCAGGTCGCCAAAGCTTCCCCGGCCCCAACTCCCTCCAGCCCCGAGGCGGCTGGGGAGAAATCGAGCCCTGGCCTCAACTTCCCAAACACCGTTCCCTTGGCCAACTGGATGGCCCCTGAGCTCTTCGAGAAGTACACGCCCGGCTTCAAGATAGACCCCTCGCTTCTCGACCTCGTCAAGGACCCCGATGTCGTAAAGCTCGACGTCATAATCCAGTACAGGCCCGAGCAGGAGATATGGGCGCTCCTGCCCGATGGCGTGAGGATAAAGCAGGACTTCTGGGGCCTCATCCCGTTCGTGGCCGCCGAGCTCCCGGCCGACATGGCCCTCCTTGAGGCCCTCGCCAACTCGCCCGGCATCGTGGCCGTCTACCAGGACATCCACGTGAGGAGCAAGCCCCTCTTCACGGAGATTTCGCCCGCTCCAACCGGCGTCGCCCAGATGGCCAGGCCCCCGAGCCCATGGATATACCTGATGAACGAGACGCTCCGTGATATTCACGCCACCGACGTGTGGGACCGCGGCTACACGGGCATCGGCATCGTGGTGGCCCTCCTGGACACGGGCATAGCCAAGGACTTCCCGAACTTCTACTTCCCGGAGGACTTCCCGCTCGCCGAGTGGAGGCTGAAGAACAAGGTAATCGATGAGGTCAGCTTCGTCCCCTACGAAGACCCGTACGACTACAACGGGCAGGGCACGGCCGTCGCCCACGTGATAGCCAGCACGGGCCGCACCGGTGGCAGGATATACTACTACGATATGGACGCCGATGGGATGAGGTACGCTTACGCCAGCCCCGAGTCCGCAAAGGGCGTCGCCCCCGGCTGCTTCCTCATGAACGTGAAGTGCATGGACGAGGACATGGACTTCTACAACAGCTGGGTGATGGCCGCCCTCGTGTACGCCCTCTACAGGGGCGCCGACATCATCGCCTGCAGCTGGCTGTACTCGTGGGACTACACCATCCTCAACTGGGAGGCCCTCTACCCGGTCTTCTACACCATCGAGTGGTGTGTGCAGAACGGCGCCGTGGTGGTGTTCCCGGCGGGCAACGAGGGTCCCGGCTACGGGACCATCGCCACCCCCGGGAACGTCGAGTCCGTCCTGACCGTGGGCGCCGCGACCGAGACCGGCCTGGTGGCTCCCTGGTCCGCCAGGGGCCCGACCACCGGCCGTGGGGCCAGGGGCCTGCCGTTCCCGACCACGGGCCCGGCGGGCGCCCTGAGGGTGAAGCCGGAAATCGTGGCCCCTGGCGATATGGTGCTCAGCGCCCACTACAACTGGCGTGAGGACGGCTACTTCTTCACGACATACACCGGCACCGGCATGTCGTATGCCCACGCCGTCGGCGCCGTTGCGCTCCTCATAGACGCCTTCCCGGGCATCAGGCCCACCAGCGTGAAGATAGCTCTCATGCAGGGCGCTACCAAGCTCATCGACCCGTTCACGGGCGAGTACTACGATTACAACGCCATGGGCATGGGCTTGCTGAACGTCCTCGGTGCCTACGAGTACTTGGAGGACACGGCCCCGGCCGGCAAGGACAGCGAGATAGGCTCCCCGACGCTCTCCAAATCGCCGAGGGAGCCGCCCTGGCAGTACTGGACGCCCTACTTCGAGAACGTGAGCATCCTCGTGGAGGACAGGATAACGGATACCTCCGGATTCGCCAACTACATCAGGGAACTCACCCAGCGCGGCGTGCAGGTCGATTACGCCTCATCCGTGCTGCCCAGGCCCGCTATTGGCGAGTACTACGAGGAGTACTACTACGCCCGCAGCGGCTACGGGTACGGCTGGATACACATCTACGGCCCGGCGGAGGCCGAGATGATGAGCGTCCACTTCTCCGTGATATACCTCTACTACTACGGCCGTATAGCCATTTACGACGAGAATTACGAGATAAAGCAGACGCCATACAGGACCTACAGGCCCTACCAGAGGGTGTTCTATGACATATGGAGCTCGCTGGTGGAGGGCAACGAGATACACATCCACTACTACATGAGCAGCTACTGGAGCAGCTACTTCTACATCGACAGGTACGCCTGGGTGAAGGGCCTGGGCGAGATGGACATCGCCCCAGTGGAGAGCCCGCACCCGTACCGAAACAACATGGACGAGTGGTACGTCATTGACGTGCCCGGCGTTTACGCCTTCAGCATCCACTTCGAGATGATAGATATAGAGCGCTACTGGGATACCCTCTACATCTACGATGAGAACATGCATCTCGTTACCTACTACCAGAGGGCCTACGACTACCCGCCCTACTACTACGGCCCGATATACGATGTGTGGAGCCCCATGATTTTCGGCTCGAGGGCTTACCTCAGGTTGGTAACCGACTCGAGCGTAACCTACTGGGGCTTCAGGGCGGATAAGGTCCGTGTCTACGCCCCCAAGTCGTTCGGCAAGGTCTACACGAACGTCATCGACTTGACGGTGGAGTACGAGGACACGAGCACGGTCGCTGCGCCCACCGTGGTGTGGGGCCCGTACCGCATCCACGAGGACGCCATGTACAGAGTCCGCCTCCACTTCGCCATGATAAACCTGGATTGCGGCGATTGGATTAGGGTCTACAACGCCACCCACGAGTGGCTGTTCGGTGGGAACGCCACCGACATGTGGACCGATTGGTTCGTGGGCGAGGATATATACATCGAGGTGATAAGCAACGACACGGACACGAAGGCCAAGGCCGGCTTCGTCGTGGACGTGTTCGAGTGCACCTACTACCGCACGAGCAAGGACCTGCTCAAGCACTACTCCGGCTACTACCTCCTCAACGCCAAGTACCTCGAGGTCGTGCTGCCAAAGGCGAAGGTGCACGAGGAGACCATCTCGCCGCCGATAGAGACGCCCCACCCATATGACCCTAACATGGACGGGTGGTGGGTCATAACGCAGCCGGGCGCAGCCGAGATACGCCTCTTCTTCGACTACATCGAAGTAGAGGGCTCCGTGTGGGACTACATAGAGATATACGATGCGGACTTCAACTTGGTCCAGACCATAGGGCCGGAGGGCTACCACGTAGTATACGATGATTACTGGACTAATTGGGTGAGCGGAGATACGGTCTACGTGCACTTCGTCAGCGACTGGTGGGTCGAGTATTGGGGCTTCGTCATAACGAAGTACCAGTGGCGTGAGTTCGCAGCCGAGCCTCTGCCGGAGCCCGTGGAGAGCGACCACCCGTACCCAGACAACGCCGATGTCTGGTATGCCGTCAGCAAGCCGGGCGTCGTTGCCCTGACGGCCTACTTCGATAACATCACGCTCGCCGAGGGCGATTACGTGGAAGTCTACAGCGAGGACATGACCCTCCTCGTCAGGTATGATGGCCCGATGGCTGCTAAGGGCATCTGGACGCCCTGGGGCACCGGCGATACGCTCTACGTGCACCTCGTGAGCGATGAGGAGGAGAACGCCTGGGGCTTCAACATAACGCATATAAGGTACAAGGCCACGTATGACCCAGATATAATAAGCATAGACGATATCCTCGGCTACGTGCACGAGTACGGAGGCCACGTCCTCATAGAGGGCGAGGACATCGGCATGATACCCAACATAGATTACTACGGCACCCCGTACGGCTACAACTACTACACCATGCCCTTCGGCGTAGAGTGGCGTGATGTGTGCATGGGCGGCCCATCGAAGAACATAAGGGCTCACGCCATCACCAGGGGCGTGGGCTCCCTCTTCTTCGGCATGCCTTACAGCAGCCTGGTGGTCAACGAGACCGTGGCCTCCGTGGTGGCGTACGACCCGTACTTCCCGGCCATAGCCGTGTACGAGAACGAGACCTCCGGCGGGGCCGTGGTCGTCATAGCCGATAACGATGTGCTCGACGATGACTACCTGTACGCCGCCGATAACTTCAGGCTCGGCCTGAACATAATGGCCTGGTTCGGCGGCTGGGACACCGGCGTGTTCGACGAGCTGAAGGTGTTGGCCCGCCACGCCGTGGGCTTCGGCGCCTCCTACCCGCTCTGGGTGTACAACAACACGGCCTTCTCCATCAACGTAACGGCCGCCAACTTCGGCAACTACACGGAGAACGTGCTCATCATCCTCGAGCCCTACGACGACCTCACCTTCGTGGAGCCCGGCAAGGTGTCCAGGCGCACGGAGGTGATTGAGCCTGCGCCGAGGGACGTGATAACCGCCCATTTGAGCGCAGCGGAGTACGAGTACAGGCTCGAGAGCGACCACCCGTACAGCGGCTACTCCTACTGGCGCCTCGACATGAGCACTCACGGCCTCATGAGGCGCTTCCACTTCGTTAACATAACGCTCGAGGAGGGCGACGTGCTCGGCATCTACGATTACGCCACCGGCTTCGAGTGGGTATGGACGGAGAACGCCACCGACCTGTGGAGCCCGTGGTTCCCCGACGGCGTCCAGCTCCTCTACATCTGGGACTCCGACATGGATGGCAAGACGGCCTGGGGCTTCTGGATTGACAAGTACGAGACCGGCATAGAGACGCCTCACCCGTACCCGGAGACGCAGTGGGTCGACCTCGTGGTGGAGAGCGACCACCCGTACCCGGAGAACTGGGACTACTGGATGGGCTGGTGGGGGACCTTCTACGATGTGCCGCCCATCTACACCGGCGGGGCCCCGATAAGGCTGCACTTCGAGAACATAACGCTCGAGGAGTGGGATTGGCTCTGCATAGTGGATAACAACACGGGCGACCCGGTCGTCCCGTGGATAGAGGAGAACTACACGGACTACTGGACCGACTGGATTTACCCGAACGAGACCGGCTGGGTCGACCTGGTCATCGTCATCTGGCCCGACTGGGATGGCAAGACGGCCTGGGGCTTCAAGATGGACGGCTACAAGGTGGCCGTGAGCGGCTCCGAGTACATGGTCGGCCTCGAGGACCCGCACGCCGTGTGGGAGACCACGTTCTACAACCCGATGCCGGGCCAGGCCGTCCGCTTCCACGTGGCGGACCTCACCCTGGACGAGGGCGACAAGCTCGTGGTGCTCGACTGGATAGTGCCCGGTAGGTACTACATCCCGTATACGTTCGATGCCAACATGACGGACGAGTGGATAGGGTGGTTCACCGGCGTCTACCAGACCTTCAGGCTCATAACGGATGAGGACGGCAAGAGCCTCTACGGCCTCCGCATAGACGCTTACGAGCTCGGCATGCTGAACGTGATAGCCCTCAACGCCACCATAGAGCCCGGCGAGAGCTGGAGCGGCGGCTTCACCCTGAAGATAATCTCCGGGAAGTTCATCAACTACGGCAACTTCACCATCCGCTGCCTGTGGAACGTAACGTCTGAGGTCATGCCGTACCTGCCGTACGATTGGTACTTCTACGAGGTCGAGAGCTTCTACGGCGAGATAGGCGTAACGGCCAAGGACAAGAGGATTGGCAAGGACCCGAACGTCAGCATGGTCCTCCCGCCCGAGGTAACGAGCTACCAGTCGCCCGTCCTGGCGGCCTCGCCGGGCGACGTGAAGATGGTGAACCTCACCCTCATCACGAGCGTCGATACGAGGAAGGCCAGGATGACGGTGAGCGGCCCGTTGGCCGACCTCGACATGGCCAGCTTCTGGGTAGTAACGTACAACCCGCTGACCGGCGAGTTCGTGATAGCCTACCTCGGCACCGACGTAACGTTCGACTTAGAGGACGTGAGCGAGATATTCAACTTCTCCGCCGTGCCGGAGTATAGGTGGATGCTGGCCTGGTCTGTTGAGCCGGTGCTCATGAACACCGGCCACGGCTACGCCTTCCTCGTCATAAACATACCCATCGATGTCGAGCCCGGCACGTACGAGGGCACCATAGAGGTCAAGGACGAGGTGGGCAACACGCTCCTCACCGTTCCGCTGTACATCAACGTGGTCTCGCCGTACGCAGGCCGTGTCCTGTACGACGACCTCGACATGTACATGTCGCCCGAGCCCGGCGATTACCAGATACCGCCAGACTGGCTCTACGAGGTCCATCCGTTCCCGAGGTACCTGTGGTGCAACTACTTCGACTTCTGGCGCTACGTAACGGAGCGCAAGTTCGACTTCGACAGCCTCAGCATAGTGAAGGCCGTCCTCCAGCACGTCTACTGGGAGGGCACCGTCGAGTGGCCGCTTGGCAGCGGCAGGACGATAGACAGCTACCCGCCGGCCGAGAGGGTGAGGGTGTACTACGAGTTCCTCGACTGGTTCTTCAGCCAGTACAACGCCATCCTGGAGCCAGCCCACTACAGCCTGTACTGGACGAACGTCATATTCTCGCGTGAGATAGAGGTGGAGGAAGACCAGTACGCCGAGAACGTGAGGGTGGTCTACACGGTCGAGAGGGCCATAAGGGTGGCCATGAAGGCCGGCGCCGGCCT
>CAYUYX010000023.1:0-10333 GCA_964449495.1 uncultured Candidatus Bathyarchaeia archaeon | reverse complement strand
GAGGGCGCCTGTTACGGTCCTCGTCATGGACATCGAGGAGCCCTTGATGGGCTCGGGGAGCCTTGAGGCCCTCGGGCTGAAGCCCAATCCCGAGACGGGACGCTTGGAGCCCACCAGGAGCTATGCCGTGAGAGCTTGAGCGCTCGCCGGGCACGCCCGGGCCTTAAGGTTATAAGTTCCTCCATCCCCTCGGGGGCGGTAGGCCTTGGTGTCCAAGCGCTTCAAGCGTCGCCTGGCCAGCGCCATGAGCACGGAGAAGCCGACCGTGTGGGTGGGCAAGGCCGGCGTATCGGAAGGGCTCGTGGAGGAGGTCTCCAAGCAGCTCGATGCCCACAGGGCCGTGAAGGTGAAGGTCCAGCGCTCTGCTCTGGCGGAGCGGACGGTAGAAGATGTGGCCGCCGAGGTCGCAGAGAAGACAGGAGCCGAGCTAATAGAGGTCAGGGGCCGCACATTCGTGCTTTACAGGCGTAGGAGGAGGGGTTCTAAGGCCACCAGGCCCTGACGGCCCCCTACGAGTTCGTATCCCCTGGCGGGGATGGGCACCCGTTAGCGTTAAAACCCATAGGGAGCCTTCTGGCCGGGCGGTGGAGCATGATAATCACGGAGCAGAAGCCCCTCGAGGAAATCAAGGAGATGCTCGATGGCGTCGAGAAGGTCTTCATCATCGGCTGTGGCTCATGCGCCACGAAGTGCGAGACGGGCGGGGAGGAGCAGGTGAAGGCGATGGCCGAGACGCTGAGGGGCTGGGGGAAGAAGATAACTGGCTGGGCTGTCCCCGAGGAGTGCTGCGATTACCGTTTCCTGCGCAGGGACGTGCTGAGGCCCCACAAGGAGGCCGTCCAAGAGGCCGATATGCTGCTCGTCATGGCCTGTGGCTCCGGCGTGCAGGCCGTGGCGGAGGTCATGGGCAAGCCCGTTGCGCCAGCCCTGAACACGAAGTTCATAGGCGTAACGGAGCGCCTCAGGAGCTTCCACGAGCGCTGCAGGGCCTGCGGCGATTGCCTGCTCTTCTACACGGGCGGGATATGCCCGATTGCCAGGTGCGCAAAGGGGCTTCTGAACGGCCCCTGCGGAGGCCAGGCGAATGGAAAGTGCGAGGCGACACAGTGGCAGACGGATTGTGCCTGGGTCCTCATATACGAGCGCCTCAAGGAGCAGGGGCGCCTCGACCTCTTCAAGCGCCTCAGGCTCCCGAAGGATTGGTCGGAGTGGTCTAAGCCCAGGGAGAGGGTTTGGAGGTGATGGACGTGTCGAGTGAGAAGCCCGTTTACAGCGCCCTCGTGAAGAACCTCCGCGCTGGCCGCTTCGTCTACACAGGCGAGGCCGAGCCCCACAAGACAACCGATATCTCGGAACTCATAGAGGCCTTCAAGGTCCTAAAGGGCTACGTCGTGGCCATAAACGTAACGGATAACCCGACGGCCTACGCCTACATGAGCTCCTTAGTGGCCAGCTACCTCATCCAACGTGAGACGGGCATAGAGACCATCTACCAGCTGACGTGCCGGGACCGCAACCGCCTGGCCATAACGGCCGACCTCCTCGGCGCCTACGCCCTGGGCATAAGGAACGTGCTGGCCCTCACGGGCGACCACCCGAGCGTCGGGGATAACCCCCAGGCCAAGCCCGTCTTCGATTTAGATTCCAGCACGCTCGTCTACCTGATAAGGCGCATGGTGGATGAGGGCGTGGACCTGGCTGGCAACGAGATAGAGCACCCGCCGAAGTTCCACGTGGGGATAGCGGCTAACCCGAACGCAGAGCCCCTCGAGCCAGAGCTCCTCAAGATAGAGCGGAAGGTCGAGATAGGCGTGGACTTCATCCAGACGCAGTGCGTATACGATATAGAGGTGGCCAAGGCCTTCCTGAAGGAAGCTGACAGGTGGGGCGTCCCCGTGCTGATTGGGATAACGCCCTTCAAGTCCGTCGGCATGATGAAGTACATGATAAAGTACGTCCCGGGCATAAAGGTGCCGGAGGAGCTCCAGGAGCGCATCATAAGGGCGAAGGAGAGAGGCGGCAAGCAGGCCGTCTACGAGGAGAACGTGGAGATATTCACGGACATGATAAAGGAGCTGAAGCGCACTACCCGCCTGGCCGGCTGCCACATGATGGCCGTGGGCTTCGAGTGGGTAGTGCCTAAGATAATCGAGCGAGTGGAGGGCGGCAGGCCGAGTTACCTGAGCCTCTGATGGCCTCCGGGGTGCTCACGGTCTTATACCGGCTTTTTCTCCCTCCACCCCCTCCACGAGGGCTCTGCCCGCAGACGTGCTCTCGGGCCTACAGGGCCTGAAGGTTAAATAGGGGCGCCCTGCGCCGTAAGCGAGAGGAGGATGGGCCTTGCCAACGCCATACGACGTGCCGGCCGACCTGCTCATAAGGAGGCTGGCCGAGTACCTGAAGCGTGAGGTAGAGGTCGTCAGGCCGCCCGAGTGGGCCATCTTCGTGAAGACGGGGCCCCACGCCCAGAGGCCCCCTCAGGACCCGGATTGGTGGTACGTGCGCTGCGCAAGCCTCCTCCGCAAGCTCTACATGCACGGCCCCATAGGGGTCGAGCGCCTCAGGAGCATGTACGGGGGCCGGAAGGACAGGGGGCACAGGCCCGAGCACCACGTGAAGGCCGGGGGCTCCATCATAAGGAAGGCCCTCCAGCAGCTTGAGGAAGCCGGCTTCGTGGCGAAGGTCCAAGACGCTAAGGGCCACGTGATAGGACGGGCCCTCACGCCAGCCGGGAGGAGCCTCCTGGACAGGATAGCAACGGAGGTCAAGCGGGAGATAGAAAAGGAAATACCGGAGCTGAAGAAGTACGGTTAGGAGGGATGGGCGGGCATGTCGGAGGCGTATGATTATGATGCCGAGCTCGAGGAGCTGAGGCGCAGGAGGCTCTTGGAGCTCCAGAGGAGGCTGGCCGAGGAGCAGCAGAGGGCCGAGCTGCAGAGGCAGATGGAGCTTGCGAGGAGGGCCGCCCTACGCCAGATACTAACGCCCGAGGCCAGGGCCCGCCTCACGAACCTAAAGATGGTTAGGCCCGAGCTGGCCAGCCAGGTGGAGAACTACCTCATCCAGCTCGCCCAGATGGGCAGGATAAACACGCCCGTAACAGACGAGCAGGTGAAGCGCATACTGGCCCTCCTGGCGTCGAGGAGGAGGGAGATAAGGATAAGGAGGGTCTGAGGTGGCGAGGAACAAGCCCCTGGCCAAGAAGCTCAGGCTCGCAAGGGCCATGAGGAGGGCCCGCTCCGTCCCCATGTGGGTGGTGGCCAAGACGCTCGGGCGTGTCAGGCGGAGCAACAGGGCGAGGCACTGGAGGAGGCACAGGAGGATTAAGCCATGAGCGCACCGGCGAAAGGAGAGGCGAGGCCAGGAGAAGAGGAAAAGCCCGTAGAGGAGCGGGTGTACGTCGTCCCGCTCGGCGAGACGAGGGTAACGAGCAGGCGCAAGAGGGCGCCCAGGGCCATAAGGCTCATCAGGGAGTTCGCCAAGAGGCACATGAAGGCCGAGGAGGTGAAGATAGCGCCCGAGCTGAACGAGTACATCTGGTCTCGGGGCATAGAGAAGCCCCCGAGGCGTGTGAAGGTGCGCATGGAGAAGTACGAGGACGGCCTTGTGAAGGTCTACCTGGCCGAGGAGGCCTAAGGCCCCAGGCATCATTATACGGAAGTAGGTATCGCCTCCTTTTCATCGAGCCCGTAGAGCTTGATGCCCAGAACACGTTATCCTTCATGGCCACGGAATTGAGGCCTAACAGCCCAGCTATCTAATCCCAGCTGTGGTTTATAAGGTAGCCTAATCACCTCTTACCTGGGGCCTGGTGGTAGGCGTGGAGGTCAAGGTGGAGAAAGGCCTCGTGATAAGACTATCCGAGGAGATAGCCAGTAGCCTCGGCGTTAAAGAGGGCGATGTAGGCTCCGTGAGCGTAGAGGGCTCTAAGCTCATAATAGATTTCACGAGAGACCCGATGAAGTTGGCCCTCCAAGGCCCTAAGTTCGCAAGCATAAGGCCTGAGGAGGTAGAGGCGATAAGCCTTGAGGAGCAGAAGAGGCGGATTGCGAGTTCTCCTTGACACCAGCTTCCTCCTGCCCAGCCTCGGCATAGATACGGGGCCAGCGGTCTACGAGGCATTGAGGGCGTTGGACGAGCTTCACGCTGAGGTGTTCTATTCCGCCCTCAGCCTGCTTGAGGCCCTCTGGGTGGCCGTCCGCCTGATGAAGAAGGACATCTTTGATGAAGAGGCCTTCAGGGCAGGGCTCTCAAGCATCATGGCGAACCGTAGATACAGGAGGGTCGAGGAGACGCCGGGCGTGCTGATGGAGGCCCTCAAGCTCTACGAGCTCGGCCATGCCGACCTGATAGATAACATGCTCTACGCTGATGCCAGGCAGATGGGCCTAAAGCTGCTGACGTTGGACGAGGAGCTCAGGGATTTCATCTTGAATGCCGGATTAGAGGATGTCTTCATCACGCTCGATGAGCTGGCTCGCTTACGGAGATGAGAGCGAGAGGCTTAGAATGGCATCTACTCAAGATTATAGTATGAGGGCCCCCTCCCTCGGCACTTTCCAAAGCACTACCTCCTTCGATGGGAACCTCCTCTTGGCCCTTTCATACACTCCCCTTGGGTCATCGCCGTGCTCGACCACCCGCCCATCTACGATAGCGATATACATGCCCCTGAACTTGCTCAGATCCGCCTTGAGGAACCACTCGTAGCTTACGTCCTCAGCAGCATGTGTCATTTCTCCTCAGACCTCCTTTTAGCCTGAGTTCTTCGTCCCTTAATAAATGCTCCCCCGCCCTGTTTTTCCTATAGCAACTCCTCAGGCGTGTCCCTCGAATGACATGCTTTTCATTTATCGCCCGGGATGCTAGACGCTCCAGCAAGGTTTATTAAGGCATGTAGTCGCCTGTAATTGGGTGGGATACTTGGGTAAGAAGGTTCAGATATGTATTCGTATTGATGAGGACTTGCTCAAGGAAATGGAGAAGATCAAGGAGGAGACGGGCATACCGATAAGCCGTCAAATAGAGCTTAGGCTAAGGGGTTATGTCATAGTCAAGGCAGAGGACTTGAAGAAGGCCAAGCCAGCGCCAAACCCATTTGAGCTGGCCCTGAGGGGGCCTAAGTTCGCCAAGATAACGTTCGAGGAGTTCGAGAAAGCTTCGGAGGAACTCCAGAATGAATTATTCTCCGCTTGAAATCCTCTTAGACACGACGTATTTACTCCCCATATTGGGGGTAGATATCCCCGGCATTGGGGAAGTATTAGAAGTGGTCGAGAAGCTCCACGAGCAGGATAAGGCGATATTGTTTTACTCGCCGTTCAGCCTCCTTGAGGCAATCGGTAAGATAGCTAAGATGCTCCATGACGTTGATAGAGTGCGGGATGGCCTCTCCGCCATAATCGAGTCAGGTGTTTTCAGGATGGCCCTGCCATCATTAGACGGCTACGTGGGAGCCTTAATCGGCCGGGCTAAGGGCTTCAGAGACCTAATAGACCTGCTGTTATACATGACGGCCAGGGATAACGGGATAAGGCTCTTGACGAGAGATGAGGAGTTAATCGAGTTCATCAAGAGCATGGGCGAGGATACGGGCGTGTTCTTAAGTGAAGAAGAGCTCAAATCGATGAGATGATGACTAAAAGGTTTTTCTCCCTTCCTGTGTCAGGAGTTCCCCTGGCGGGGGCTGCGGAAGAAACGCTCTTTTCCTCTTAAGGAGATGGCAGCCAGGATATCCTCAGCTCCCCTCTCACGTAAATGTATAACGGCAATCGCTCCGGCGTGTATCCGAATTCTGTAACATCTTGGACATACGCTTCCTTATCGGCCCAGAAGCCAAATTCGTTTCCATAGGGATGTTGCTCATCTGGCTCATACGGCCAAGGCATGATGACAGCTATCTCCTCGTGCACGCCGCTCGGGTTAACCGTATAGTGTGCCCGCCTCACGAAGCCAGCACGGCCGAAGGCCCTCGCTATGAGGACGGAGAGATAAGGACCTGCCTGTTCATAGGTCATACGGTATGCCTTTCCACGTATGTAAATGACCTCTGTGTGGTTCTGGAGCCACCAATCAAAGCTCGCCTGATAGGATTCAAAAGAGTGAGGCCAAGCATTTACGTTGGGCACGCACCTACGAGCCCTATCCTCAACTTCTGAGGTTATCCCGTTCTCCTCGAAATCCTCTCTCACGTATTCTATGAGCCACCTGTTCGGCGTTGTCCCGAGCTCCGGGTCATGGCTCGTGTTGTTCTTGAAAATCCTCCATACAAATTCTGTGCCACTTATCGCCTCCATATCCATGTCCTTTATCTTGAACCAGCCAAGCGGTGTTGGCAGTAGGATTTGGCCGACGCACTCCTCCGCCGTTACATCTGGGTGCCAGAAGCCCTCCCAATCCTCCCCATCGAGGCAGTTTATCTCGCCGTTATCCTCAAGCTCATCTATCGGCTCCACGGCCTCGCTTATGTGCTGCCACATGAGGCGCTCCGCCTCCCTCTCGTTCCTCGCATCTCCGACACGGATGATTTGCTCTGGTATCGGCGGGCTCGTTTCAGTTCCCTCGTAGCATAGCTTCCTGACCTGTTCCACGAGGCACCTCACGGCGAACAGGTGGTCGAAGAGGAAGGGGCAGTATTCCGCCTCCAGCACGTATATGTGGCATCCGAGCTCCCCGAAGCCCTCCACCAGCCAATCGCTTTCCTCAAGAGTGTCCAAGGCCAGTTTTAGGGCCTGGGGGGTGAATAGCTCGTCCAGCGTTTCCTCGGCCTCGTGGTTGTGCCAGGCCACCCTTGCCACGAGAGCCCTGGCCGTGAGGCACCGCTCCCCATCGTTCAGCGGGTTCAGGTCTTGCTCATCCTCCGAGTTGGGCAGGCCATCTCTATCCACATCGGCTAAGTAGGCCAGCTCCTCATCGCTAAGCTCTCCATCGCCCGTTATAGAGCCTATGATGCCGCAGTCGTAGAGGATCTGCCTGTCCTCCTCGCTCAGCTCGGCCAGGGCCAGGGTGGCGTTCTTCACCCTCTCGGGGCCTCCCTCGCCCTCATAACAGGACATTAGCTGTATGGCTATCGGCTCGCCCACCCGGGCGGCCACGTTCTCGTAGAAGTCCGCCACCGTCGGGTTCACGTCCTCCGGGTCGAGCCAGCCATCGTCATCCGTATCCCTATCGAGCGGGTTCGTGCCATAAACGAGTATTTCCTCGCCATCTAAGAGGCCATCGTCATCGCAATCCGGCACGAGGGGGCTCGTGGGATACACATATACCTCGTCGTAATCGCTCAGCCCGTCGCCGTCCGTGTCCCACTTGCTCGGGTCCGTCCTCGTCCTATACTTCTCGGTCGTATCTGGTATGCCATCCCCATCTGTATCCACGACATCGTTCTCGAAGGGCCTCTCGTCCTTGTAATTGACCATGCCATCGCCATCTACATCGCCCAAGAACCAGAAGGCCGAGAAGCCCGCTATGGCTGAGGCAAGGAGCAAGACAACAATCAATAGGGCCTTGCCAGATGAAGCACCCGGCCTCACGGCAAAAGCCCTCCGAGGACGAGCGGGCCCAGAAACGCATATTAGGTTTTCGCCCTCCCCCGCCCTCGGGATGGCCATAGAGGAATCTGGCGAGAGGGTGGCCGTGCTTGAGGTGCCGGAGGGGAGCCCCTCGCCGGGAAGGCGCTCTCGGAGGCCCGGATACCCGAGGAGACGGGCATGTGGGTCATAGCCATAAGGCGGAAAGGGCGCTTCTTCAGACCAAGGGGATCAACAGTGCTCAGGCCCGGGGATGTCCTAATAGCTATCGGTTATGCAGAGGGCGAGAAAGATCTGGCCGAGCTCGTGAGAGCGCCCGTTAAAATGAGCTCGTGATAAGCCCTGATATCTAATGGAGAAGGCCTCTCTATCATGATATCTCTCCTTGGCGCTGGGGGCTATCGCTGAAGGCGATCGGGGAGAAGCCTGGGCTTTGAGGCCCGAAGCTTTATCAGAACCCGGTTAGCCTTCTGGCCCGGAGGTGTCCGACCACGGAGGTCAGGGTCGTGCTCCCGGACGATATAATGGCCGCCCTTGGGGAGAGCCCGGAGAAGGTCATACTGAGGGCCTTACTTGAGAGGCTCTTAATCAGGCGTTTGCTGCAGGAGGAAGAAGTAGAGCCTGAACCGGATACCGAAGAGGAGATAAGAGCCGTTTTAGAAATCGATAAGCGTGTGAAAGAGGCTCTATGGCGTGAGTTCTACGAACAGAGGTGAACGGGCATAGGGGCCGGGCTAAAGGTGGTCGTGAACACCTCCATCATGATATCGGCCTTAATGAAGAAGCGCTCCTCGGCCTATTACGTCCTCACGAGGTTAGAGCACGAGTATTTCACGCCCGCCTACGCCCTGATGGAGGTATTCGAGCACTTAGACGAGATAGAGCGTAGGAGCGAGCTCGCACCGTTGGAGCTCTTCGAGCGGTTGTTCATCTTGCTTGAGCAGATCAAGGTCGTGGGCGAGGACGAAGTGCGGGCGCACTTAGATGAGGCCATCGAGGCGATGGGGGAACGTGATGTGAGAGATGCGCCATTCTTAGCAGCCCTGATGGCCGTGGGCGGCGATGCCATACTGAGCTACGATGAGGACTTCTCGGAGGTAGAGAGGCACGGCTACAGGTGGCTTAAGCCCTCGGATATCATACGCCTATAACGTAGCAAGCCATTAGCTGTATGGCTATCTGCTCGCCCACCCGGAGCCCTTGCCACCTTTTTATAGCCAGGGCCCTCTCCCTGCCCTCGGGACGGCAGGAGGGGAGCGCAGGGGATTGGGCGTCTACCTCTTCCGCATCTTCGGCTCGACGTGCGTGGGCGTCTTCGCTCTGGCGACCGATAAGGTGCTCGTCCTGCCCAAGCAGGTCCCGGAGCACAGGGCCGAGGTGCTCAGCGATTGGTTGGGCGTGCCCGTTGTGAAGACGAGCGTGGGGGGCTCCGTCCTGATAGGCCCCTTGCTCTGCGGGAACTCTAAGGGCCTCTTGGTCCCCCACACCGTAACGGACGAGGAACTCAGGGCCCTCGGGGCCATCGAGGAGAACGGCGTCGAGGTGGGCGTGATGGAGGGGACGCCCGTAACGGCCTTCGGCAACCTCGTCCTCGCCAACGACAGGGGCGCAGTAGCGCACCCCCGCTTCGGGAGGCGCACCCTCAAGGCCATGGAGGACGTGCTGGACGTGGAGGTCGTGAGGGGGACGATAGCGGGCCTGCCATACGTGGGCTCCCTCGCCAGGGCCACGAACAAGGGCGTTCTGGCCCACCCGGATATAAGGCCTGATGAGCGAGAGCTCATAGAGGACGTGCTGAGGGTCCCCGTCGAGACGGGCACCGTCAACTCCGGCGTACGCATGGTGTCCATAGGCCTGATAGCTAACGATAGGGCGGCCGTAGCGGGCTTCGCCACCACCGGCCGTGAGCTGGCCGTGATAGGGCGGGGGCTCGGCGTGGCTTAGGCCCGGCGAGCCGCATCGTGGGGATGCCCGGGGTCCCGCGAGCCCCATGGACATGGCTTATCCCGAGAGCCTAAATGTCGAGGTCGTGGGCCAGGGTACGGCCGCCGCCTCCTGGCACGTTTAATAAGTCTTCTCCTCTTAAGGGCCCGCTCAGGAGAGGAGATGGGTCAGCTAATCCGCACGAACTTCGCCCCGCCACGCTTCAGCATCTCGAACTCCTCCTCATCCATGACATGCACGTCGGCGGGGAACCACCAGGGCAGCCCCTCTTCCTCCGCCCTATCCAGCACCTCGCACACTATTCTCGCCTCCTCGCCAGCGGATTTGGGCGCCTCGGGCATTACGATGGCGATGTCCAAATCGCTATCGACCGTGTGCCTCCCCTCGACCACGCTGCCGAAGACGTAGACGTTCACGGGGCCGAGGACTTCGAGGGTCGCCCGGCGTATCACGTGGGCCCAGTGCCTCCAGCGTAAGAGCTCCCTCAGCTTCCTGAGCCTTATCCCACGCCAGGCCTCCTCGCTAAGCAAAGGCATCGCTCTCTACCTCATCGAGCATGCTTATAAGCACCTCGGCCACTTCCACACATGCCCGGGCATCTTCCTCATCAAATTCATGTGGGAGATACCTGGCGCCCGTATAGGCCTCATCAAGTCTCCTCAGCACGTTCCTATTATCCCGTGAGAACGCAGCTATGCGAGATGCGAGTTCTTCCCTGCCGAGCACCTTAAGTGCACTAATAAGGTCGCCCAAGAGCTCTCTGATACTGTGCGTTCTCGGCACATAACCCACCATGCGGAGGAAGAGAGCCTTAAGCCTCAGCTGAGCTGCTTGTTCGGCGCAGAAGCAAGCGATATCAAAAT
>CAYUYX010000022.1:0-10874 GCA_964449495.1 uncultured Candidatus Bathyarchaeia archaeon | reverse complement strand
AATCTATGTAGTACGGGCTCGTCTTCCCGCTCGTCAGCCTGAATATGCCGAACTTCACCGCCCCCACCCTGGCGAGGAGCTTGCAGGTCTCCCTCACCAGCTCCTCCCGCTCCAACACGAGCACCTCATGGGTAAGTGAATATCTCCCCCTTTTCAAGGATGACGCAGCGGATATCCGGGGCCTCACGGGAGAGAATAGCGCAGAACTCCTCTAAATCCGACCTGCTCATCGTGTGGTAGGGCACCGCCACATCCGGCTTGATGAGCTTAGCTATTTCTGCGCCCGTAGAGGGCGATGTACGAGGCGCAATCCCGACGGTGCAGAAGACGACGTTCGGCCTGTGCGTGGTCCCTATACGGGCCATGTCCCTGAACGGCAGGCTATCCGCCGTGTGGTAGACCTTCACGCCCGAGGCCTCCACCAGGAATGTTACGGGCGTGCTCGCTGGCGGGTGATTGCAATCCTCGACGTATATCCTCGCCCTCCCGATGGTAAGCTGCGAGCCGGGCCTGACGGTCAACAGCTTGTCGCCGGGGATGTAGCGGCTCAGGAGCTTGGAGGACGTCGGGTCCGCTACAACAAGGCAGTTCGCCCTGGCCTGTATAGAGGCCACGAGGTCCGCATCGAGGTGGTCGTAGTGCTCATGGGTTATCAGGATGGCGTCCACGGCCCCTACGGCGCTCGGCCTGACGTCCACTGGGTCCACTACGAGCCTCACGCCCGGAAAGGACATGAGGACGCACGCATAATCGTTCAGCCAGACGAGCTCGACACGCCCCCCGGGGCCACGCTCCTCTTCCTCGGCCATTACGACTGCCCCCAACATGACCGGTCCACCGCCACCGTCTTCTGCCCAAGGCCGAGCTAAAGCGTTTGCCCACCCCATGCTTTTAAGGGCCGGGGGACGTGGTGGAGGGGATTCGCCTTGACGGCCAGGCCGGATAGGGCGAGGGTGAGGGTCGAGCTATCGCCCGATTTCAAGCGCATCTACGCCACCGGGACGTACGGGATGCACAGCCCGTTCGATTTCCGCCTCGGCTTCTACCGAGAGGACATGGAGGTATCTGAGGGGGCCCTCACGGGCCGCGAGCCCCCTACCATAAGGCGGGAGGTGCTCTTGGAGATAGTGCTCCCCCCTGCGGCGGCCAAGCTCCTGGCCGAGCAGCTCACGAAGAGCGTTAGCGATTACGAGGCGAAGTACGGGAAGATACCTCTCCCGCCATCTCGTGGGAGGAGGCCATCTGAGGGCATGTTTGTCTGAGAGGGCCTCTATCCCCGGTTCTCGACGAGCGCCACACGCTTAGCGAGCTCGCAGAAGTCGGAGAGGGGACAGGAGCCGCACAGGGGCTTCCTCGCACGGCAAATCTCACGCCCGAGCCTTATGAGGGCGAGGTGTGCGAACAGCAGGGCCTCGGGGTCATCCCCTACGGCCTCCTCGACAGCCGCTCTTATGGCCTCGTAGCCCGGCCTTGGCCCGAGGAGGCCGAGCCTGCCGAATATGCGCATTATATGCCTATCAACGGGGAAGACGGGCCTCCTCGCGCAGAAGAGGAGGACTATATCGGCCGTCTTACGCCCAACGCCGGGAAGAGCCATTAGCTCTCTCCTCGCCTCCTCCACGGGCCGGGAGGATATCAAGGGCCGCAAATCCCCGCCGAAGCGCTCGAGGACGAGGACCGCAACGGCCTTTATGCGCCCTGACCTCTGCTTATGCTGGCCAGCCGCCCTTATGGCCTCGGCTATGGCCTCGACATCCGCATCGGCCAGGGCCTCCGGCGATACCCCTATCCGCTCGTCCAACGTCCTAAAGGCCCTCAGCTCGTTCTTGTAGCTCGTGTTCTGGGACAGGATGGCCCTCACGAGCACCCTGAACGGGTCCTCCACATCCCCCGGGAACCTGATGGCCTCCCCATAGAAGGCCCTGAGACGCTCCACCACCTCCCTTACGGTTTTCGACGGCCTCGGGCTACCGCTCAAGCCCTAAAGCCCCCTTCAGACGCCTGAGAAGGGCTTGGCCTGGGGTGGCGTGCATGACTCAAGCCCTAAAGCCCCCTTCAGACCGAAGAACTCCACGGCGTTCTCGAAGGTGGCCTCCGCTACCTCCTCGACCGAGAGGCCCTTCAGCTCCGCCACGGCCCGCACGGCCAGGGGGAGGTTCGCAGGCTCGTTCCTCACGCCCCTCTCTGGCCCGAGGACGGGGGCATCGGTCTCCACCATGAGGTTCTCGAGCGGGACGGCCTTGGCGAGCTTGCGCTTCTGCTGGGAGCGGACGACCGACGTGGGTATGGAGAAGTAGAAGCCCCCCTCCCGGACGCCCCTCAGCGCCCAGCCCACACGCCCATCGAAGGCGTGCATGAGGACACGCCCGTAGCCCTCCTCAAGGAGCACCTGGATGGCGTACTTCCCTGCGCTCCTCGAGTGGACGACGAGGGGGAGGCCCAGCTCCTCGGCCAGCCTTATCCAGGTCCTGAAGCGCTCTCTCTGGCGCTCCATGAGGGCTTCCGAGCGGCACCTGTAGAAATCGAGGCCTACCTCCCCTATGGCCACGATTTCCCCTTTCCCAGCGAGCTCCTCGGCGAGCCTCATCACGGCCTCCAACTCGGCCTCATCGTCTATCGTCGGGTCGAAGCCTACGCACAAGAAAACGGTGCCCCGGTGAGAGCGGCATATCCCCAAGGCCTTCAGGGCATCCCCGTAATCGAGGCTCGAGGTGAGCATGGCGACGACGCCCGCACCAAGCGCCCTCCCTATGACGGCATCACGGTCCTCATCAAAGGCCTCATCCTCGAGGTGGCAGTGCGCATCCACGAGCCTAAGCGCCGTGGCCAGCACCCCCTAATGGTCGTCTGCCTCGACGTGGAAGCGCCTCACCCGGACGCCCGCCTGCTCGAATATCTCCTTGGCCAGGGGGTCCTCGTAATCGGCATCGTAGACGACCTCGCTTATCTCGGCGTTCACTATCATCTTGGCGCATATAACGCACGGGTAGGTGGTCGTGTAGAGCGTGGCCCCACGGGTGCTCACCCCGAAGACCGCCGCCTGAATGATACAGTTCTGTTCGGCATGAAGCCCCTTGCACAGCTCGTGCCTCTGGCCGGAGGGGACGCCCAGCTCCTGCCTCAAGCAGCGCCCGATGTCTATGCAGTGCGGCAGGCCCTTGGGAGCGCCGTTATAGCCCGTTGCTATAATGCGCTTGTCCTTCACGAGCACCGCCCCCACCTGGCGCCTCAGGCAAGTGGAGCGCTTGGCGACGAGGTGGGCCATCCTCATGAAGTACTCGTCCCAGCCCATCCTCTTCGGTCTCTCCCCGGCCTCCTCGCCCGAGCTCTGGGGTGGCAACCCGATGGCCCCTCGGGGGCCTAAGCTCATAAGGGCTTTGGACGCCGGGCTGTTACCCCGGAGAGGTCGAGGAAATTGTAGAGCACGTTCAGGCCGTGCCATGGCTCGTCGGATGGCCAATCGGCCGGCCTGCGCTCGGGGTGGAACTGCACGCCATATACGGGCCGTTCGACGTGCTTCATGGCCTCTATGGGGCAGTAATCCGAGCTTGAGAGCCTCACGAAGTCCTCCGGGAGCTCGGCCACCTCGTCAGAATGCCGTTCCGCCACGAGGAGCTTGTCGCCCTTCTGCCAGGAGGCGAAGATGTCGTCTGGCTCCTCCACGACCACCTCCTTGGGCTCCGTGAGGGCCCGGCGCATGGATATGACCTCGGCCCCGAAGGCCAGGGCGATGAGCTGATGGCCAAAGCAGATGCCGAGCAGGGGGACATCGGCCCCTCTGATGAAGGCCAGGACATCCTCAAAGAAGAGCCTGTCCTCAGGCCTGCTCAGGTAGGCCTCGGAGCCCGAGAGGATTACGGCCTTCACGTCCCCCGGCAGCTCCATATCGGGCCTGACATCGCAGAACCTCACGACCTCTACCTCTTCATCCGTCAGCGCCTTGAGGGCTTCAAGATAGCGTTTTACCTTCCTGTCGGCCCCTCTCACGTAGTTATTTATGAGCAAAACGGTCATCCCGCCGGCCCCCGCTCACTCGCCAACGACCTGCACGATGATATGCCTCGTCCTGGCGTGCGTGTCGGCCTCTATGAACACGAGGGACTGCCACGTCCCGAGCACCAGGCGCCCGTCCACGAGCGGGAGCGTCCTATCGGGGGCCAGGAACATGGATATTATGTGCGAGTAGGCATTCACCGGGTGCCTGTAAGGCCCGTGGGGCGGTATGAGGCGCTTGAGCGTGTCCACTATATCGGCCCTCAGGCCAGGCTCGTCCTCTATGAGCGCCAGGACGCCCGTGGCATGGGGAGCGAACACGTGGACGAGGCCGTTCTTTATGCCAGAGCGCCTCACCACGTCGGATACCTGGCTCGTTATGTTCACGATGTCGAAGGGGCCCCTCGTCCTTATGGTGAGCTCCTCCACGTATATCCTCATCCCACCACCGCCCGGGTGGGCCACGCCCTCCCCGCTTTTTAACCTGAGCCTCCCCCATGACGTGCTACCCTTATAGCCAGAAGGGCGCCCTGGGGGCCGGGGCTTGAGATGGCAAATGGGTATGTGGGGCGCCTGCTGAAGGTGGATTTATCGGGCCATGAGATATGGGTGGAGGAGCTCGATTGGGATATCGCAGCCGACTACGTGGGCGGGCGCGGCCTCGGGGCCAGGCTCCTCCTCGATGAGCTGAAGCCGGGAACCGACCCCCTCGGCCCGGATAACGTCCTAATCTTCTCGACGGGGCCTCTCACGGGCACGATAGCTCCCGCCTGCGGGCGCTCCGTCTTATCGGCCAAGAGCCCTCTGACGGGCACGGTCTTCGATTCCAACAGCGGCGGCCTCATAGGGCCCGAGCTCAAGATGGCGGGTTACGATGCCGTGGTGATATACGGGCGAAGCGATGAGCCCGTTTACCTGGCTATCAGGGGCGAGGAGGCCGAGCTCAGGCCAGCCGAGCGCATCTGGGGTTCTACCACATCGGAGGCCATAGAGGCCATCAAGTCCGAGCTCGGCGATAGGAGGGCCCGCGTGGCCTGCATAGGGCCAGCCGGCGAGGCGGGCGTCCTCATCGCCAACGTGATATGCGAGCCTCACAGGGCCTTCGGGCGAGGCGGCCTCGGGGCCGTCATGGGCTCTAAGCGCCTTAAGGCCATAGCGATAAGGGGGGCCAGACGAGGCCCCGTGGAGGTCGCCAATCCCCACGCATTCAGGAAGGTCTGCAGGCAGGTGGTGGAGGTCCTCGAGAGGAACCCCCTGACGGGCGATTTGCTCGGCCGCTACGGGACGGGCTGCCTTATGACGCCCGTGAACAAGGCGGGTATCCTGCCCACGAGGAACTTCAGGACGGGTTTCTTCGAGGAGGCGGAGGCCATCACCGGCGAGGTCCTCGTCAGGGCCCTCGGGGCGAAGAGGAGGGCCTGCTTCGGCTGCCCAATCGGCTGTGGGCGTGTCCTCGTCCGTGGAAAACGCGAGGTAGGCGCTCCGGAGTACGAGACAGCATGGGCATTCGGGGCTCAGTGCGGGATATGCGATATGGAGGCCATAGCGAGGGCCAACGAGCTTTGCAACGAGCTTGGCATAGACACGATATCCCTCGGGAACGCCATAGGCTTCCTTATGGAGTGCTACGAGCGTGGCCTCATAACCGACCGTGAGACAGGGGGGCTGAAGCTCGAGTGGGGGCGGGCCGAGCTCCTCCCGAAGCTCGTGGAGCTGACGGCTCGGCGCGAGGGCGTGGGAGCCCTCCTCTCCCTCGGGGTAAAGCGCATGTCGGAGCGCATCCCCGGCTCAGAGCCCCTCGCCATGCACGTGAAAGGCCTCGAACTCCCGGCCTACGACCCGAGGGGGGCCAAGGGCATGGGCCTCGCCTACGCCACGTCGAACAGGGGCGGCTGCCACCTACGGGCCTACCTCGTGATGAGCGAGATACTGAGCATGCCACGTTACCTCGACCCGACGAAGGAGGAGGGAAAGCCCGAGCTCGTGAAGAGGCTCCAAGACATCTTCGCCGTGCTCGACAGCATGGTGATGTGCAAGTTCACCTCCCTCGCCCTCTTCGAGACGCTCGAGTACGAGCCCAAGTGGTACGCTCGCCTGCTCACCACCGCAACGGGCTTCTACTTCGATGAAGAAGAATTCCTCAGGGCCGGAGAACGCATCTACAACATCGAGCGCTTCTTCAACGTCCGGGAGGGGATAGACGGCGCCTACGATACGCTCCCGGCGAGGCTGCTTGAGGAGCCCATGCCATCCGGGCCAGCAGAGGGCCACGTGGTCGAGCTAAGGCCCATGTTGGAGCGCTACTACGCCCTCAGGCTCTGGGACGTGCGGGGGCGCCCGACCGATAGGGTCCTCATGCGCTTGGGCATCATAAGGGAGCCGAGGTGGCCGAAGCTGCAGGTGGCCCTCGACCTAAGGGACCTGGGCGAGGCGCTCAGGATAGCTGAGCTGGCCTTCCGGGGCGGGGCGGATTGGATAGAGGCCGGGACGCCCCTCATAAAGAGCGCAGGCATGGAGGCCGTCAGGGCGCTGAGGCGCAGGCTCCCGGGCGCAACCATAATAGCCGATTTGAAGACGCTCGACACGGGCTGGCTTGAGACAGAGCTGGCCGCCCAGGCGGGAGCCGATATAGTGGCTATCTCGGGCCTCGCCCACGACAACACCATAAGGGATGCCGTCGGCTGCGCCCGTAAATATGGCGTGAAGATAATGGCCGATTTGCTCCAGGTGCCGGACCCGCTGAGGAGGGCCAAGGAGCTCGAGGCCCTCGGCGTGGACTACATCTGTGCTCACACGGGCATAGATGTCCAGAGGGACAGGGCGGAGGAGATAGACCGGAAGGTGGCCGTCCTCTCCGAGCTGGCCGGGGCGCTAAGGGTCCCCCTCGCAGCCGCCGGCGGGATAAGGGCCGACACGGCCCACAAGGTCGTGCAGGCGGGCGTGAAGATAGTGATAGTGGGCGGGGCGATAACGAGGGCTGCCGACCCGAGGAGGGCGACGGAGCTCATCTTAAAGGCTATGGGAGTAAAACGGTGAGGAAAGAGAGGTGTTTAAATATTTGCCCAATTATCTTGCGAACACCGTGTTAGTGAATGGTGTTAGTGCTATGCTCCTCGCTTTACCGCTGCCACCGAAGTCCTTATATACCCCTGCACACCTTTCTGTTGTGGTGGTAGGTATGCCTGCTCGTGAACGTAAGGGCAAGCGTGTCAAGCAAACAAGCATAAAGATAGATGCTGAGTTATGGAAACAAGCGAAGATAGAAGCTATCAAGCGGGGCATAACGCTCGGAGAGCTGTTAGAATTGGCATTAAGAAAGGAGTTGGGACTGGAGGGGGGAGTTGCTAATGAATTGTCATGAGAACTATGAGAAGGAGTTGCTAAGGAAAAGGTTTCTGGAAATAATTGAGGATATCTCTAAAAGAGGGCCTGACGCTCTGGAGGAACACCTCGATGAAATGGTATGGCTTACCTGTAGAATCGGTAGCTCAATAGAAGTGAAACTTGGAGAACTTCTTAATAAGGAGATGGAGAGAGCATTCAAGGGAGTATTAGAGAGTAAATCACCAGAAGAGGCAATTCCGCATCTCGCAAATTTCTTTAGCCTCTTGAATATAAAGAGATTTGTGATACCTATCATCGCCCCTATATCTGCGATGGCGGTTCTCTGGCCTCTTCTCATATCGCCTGCCGAGGCCAGATATATCATGGATAGACTATTGCCCTCCCTCGTAGAAGAGGCCAAGAAGAAGGCTGAGGAAGCAACTAAGGAGGCGGAAAAGACTCAGGAGGAAATCGAGGAAGAACTCAAAACGAGATGGTATCGTGTATAATGAGGCTAAAGGGGTGTTTGGGTATTAAGCCTGGCAGGGAAGACCCCCTAAAGTAAAGCAAGAGCTATGTCAGCAGCCGAGGTCCTTTGGCATACCAATACCGCTCACCAACACCCATTTGACACTATGGGCTTTAGCAGAACCGCCTATTTAAGGGACGGAAATCATGCTTTACGGCGTACAGAGAGGAACTCTGGTCAAAATAAGCTTAACACAGACGACTTTAAAATATAGAGTTTCTCCACGTCCTCTGACAGTGTACATATTTACGATTTTCTTCTACGTCCCTAATCGCCAGCTGGCCAGATAGGCCTCCTGCTCCGGCGTGAGCTCGTCTATGCGGACGCCCAGCGCCTCCAGCTTGAGGCGTGCGACGGCCATGTCCACCTCATCGGGCACGAGATACACCTTAGGCTCGAGCTCTCCCTCGTGCTTTATGGCGTATTCTGCGCACAGGGCCTGGTTTGCGAAGCTCATGTCCATCACGTCCGGCGGGTGGCCATCGGCGCACACGAGGTTCACGAGGCGCCCCTCCCCGAGCAGGTAGAGCCTCCGCCCATCGGGCAGCACGTAGGCCTCCACGCAGGGCCTCACCTCCTCCTTGCGGACCGCCAGGGCCTCCAAATCCGGCAGCCAAATCTCGACGTTGAAGTGGCCTGCGTTGGCCAGGATGGCGCCGTCCTTCATGAGCTCCATGTGCTCACGCCTTATGACCTTCTCGCAGCCGGTGGCCGTTATGAAGACATCGCCCAGGCGGGCCGCCTCCGAGAGGGGCATGACCTGATAACCGTCCATCACGGCCTCGAGGGCCTTCACCGGGTCCACCTCGCAGACGATGACGTGGGCGCCCATCCCACGAGCCCGCATGGCTATGCCACGCCCGCACCAGCCGTAGCCGCATACTACCACCGTCCGGCCGGCCAACAGTATGTTCGTGGCCCTCACGAGCCCGTCTATGGCCGATTGGCCCGTCCCGTAGCGGTTGTCGAAGAGGCGCTTCGTCCGGGCGTCGTTGACGGCTATTATCGGGAAGCCCAGCACGCCCTCTCTCTCCATGGCCTTCAGCCTGAGCACGCCAGTGGTGGTCTCCTCGAAGCCGCAGGCCACCTGGCCCAGTAGGCCTTTATGGCGCTCGTGGAGGGTGGCTATCAAATCCGCCCCATCGTCGTGCACGAGCCTCGGCCGGTGGGCCAGCACCTGCTCTATGCACCAGTAGTACTCGTCCCTGCTCAGGCCCCGCCAGGCGAAGACGTGGACGCCATCGTCGGCCAGGGCGGCTGCGACGGCGTCGTTCGTGGAGAGAGGGTTCGAGCCGCAGAGCGCCACCTCAGCCCCACCGGCCATGAGCGTCCTCACGAGGACGGCCGTCTCCTTCGTTACGTGCAGGCAGCAGCCTATGCGGACGCCGTCCAAGGGCTTCTCCCTGGCGAAGCGCTCCCTTATGCGCATTAGAACGGGCATGTGGGCCTCGGCCCACCTCACGAGCTTACGGCCCTCCTCCGCCAGGGCCATGTCCTTTACCTTGAAGTCCGGCAAGCCCGAGCACCTGGCGAGGAGGAGGCCCCGGCCAGATTTAAGAGGTACGCCCGTGGGGCTCTAACCTGACCAAGCCAGCTCGGGCATCTAAAATCACCTTAAAATGCCTGAGGAGGCCCATACCTATCGAGGGCTCCGATGCGCCTATTATAATCTCGACGAGGAACTCCATGTCGCCTATTCTAATCCGCCCATTGGAAATTGACATTAGACGCCAGCTACCGTCCGCTAATTCTATGGGGATTAGAGTTATAGGGGTTAGGCCAAGGTGCTCTGCTAAATCGACCGGCAGGGCCAATTCGCCATTAAAGCCCGTGTCTATCGTCGCTCTCATGGCTATTCCATTTATTCTTATAGGAACCCGAGGGCGTCCGTCCTCTGTGAAATCTCCTGTAACGGCTTCCATCAGAAAGGGATGGAATTAATACCTTTTAGGTTTTTCGCCAATTGGCGAAAAACTGGCGAGAATTCGATATCAGATGACTCATAAGAAGAGCGCATTCTATAAGATTATAGCTTGGCATAGGCCTTACGCCCTATCCGCTTGCCATAGAATAGCTTGCCTGGATGCGCTTTCGACGCCTTCTCATAAGCCTCGGCCAGGGTGGGCGCTATGAAGTAATCCCCGCTCTCCACCTCGATTAAGATGACCTCGCCCTTGTGCTCCTCCTCCACCTCCTCCTTTATACGCTCGTAGATTGCCTCGCCGAGCTTTGCAAGCTCCTCGGGGCTCAGCTTAGCCTTCTCAGCCTTCATGTCCGGCTCATCATAACCCGCTTCTCCCTCGCCTAAAAGCCTTGTGGCCGATGCTCAGCGAAGGGCGTCTTCTTCACCGCTCCGCCTCGGTCTTCCTCATCACGGCCTCAGGAGCGGGGTACCCCTCGCCTCCTCATAAGGATTGCACTTTCAGGCCAGCGCCCTCAGGGCCTCCCTTATCCTCGGCAGCAAGGCCATGTAGCGCTCCCTCGTCGGCATTATCACTTCCTCCACGTGCTCGAGCACGCTTCCCGGCTCCCATCTTGCGCTCTTAAACGCCTCCGGCTCGAATCTCACGGAGAAGCGCCCATCCTCGTAGGCGAGCCTTCCTTCTACGCCGCAGATGGGGCACCTTACCTTGTCGCCCCCGAGGAACTCGAGGAGGCGCCCACGGCATATCGGGCAAACGCCATCTGGGCGCTCGATGTCCTCGCCCCTCAGGGCCCTCACCACGTTATAGCCCACTCTCCGGGCGCTCTCAAGGGCCCTCTCATCCAGGGCCACTTCCCCTGGACCTGAGGCGGCTGCCATGGCCCAATCTACCGGCGGGGCGACGCAGGCGTAGCAGAAGAGCTTGAGGAGCGGTAGGGTGAAGGGCGCCCAGCCCCTCGGCTCGGTGGCGACGGCGAGGATGCCGCCGGCCCTCCTCCGGGCCGCAAGGGCCTTCAGGCGCTCGGGGTGCATGAGTTCTATGAGCCTGTTCGTTGCCATCTTCACGATGCCCGGCGGGCCGAGAACGTAGGTGGGCGCCCCCAC
>CAYUYX010000021.1:7770-11161 GCA_964449495.1 uncultured Candidatus Bathyarchaeia archaeon | reverse complement strand
GGGCAAGTACGTGGGCCGCATAGAACTCCTCGAGCCAATGGAGGCCACCCTCGCCAACATAACGAGGCCGGCTCACGTGGCCATCCTCATCGACCAGGAGGTGTTCGACCAGACGTTTAACGTGGGGAGCTCCGGGGGCGGGGGAGGCGGGACGGAGCTAACCATCTCGTTCGTGCCGAAGAACCTCAGCCTCACCCTCCAGGTCTACGACGTAACGGTCGACATATACAAGCCCGATATCGA
This sequence comes from uncultured Candidatus Bathyarchaeia archaeon, assembly GCA_964449495.1. Taxonomy (GTDB): domain Archaea; phylum Thermoproteota; class Bathyarchaeia; order EX4484-135; family EX4484-135; genus EX4484-135. Next base: position 10,918 of record CAYUYX010000021.1, on the reverse strand, counting down.
GATGGGCGAGTTCATGGGCTTCGAGGTCATCATAGGGGGCGTAGTCTTCCCCCTGTCCCTCGACGTCATATGGAGGGACACGCTCACCACCGAGCTGGCCATAACGATAACGAACCCGACGGATTACGATGTGGAGCTCATCTCCGTCGGGGGCCAGCCAGCCATATACTTCGATTTGTACTGCCTCGAGCACAACACCTACCTGGGCTACGGGGCCCTCATGGAGAACGTTACCATAAGGGCGCATAGCACGAAGGGCATACTCGTGCCCGTCCTGATAACGAACATGAGGCACATAAGGGAGAGGCACTGGCTCGGGGGCCTCACGCTCCAGATAACATTCCTCGTGAAGAACGGGAGCGTTACCATCAAGCTCTTCGACGTGATACTCACCATATCCTTCGAGGGCGTGGCCCCCCTCGGATAGGAGGGCTCGAGGAGCCGAGAGGGGCGTGATAGAGGCGGCGGCCGGGGGCAAGAGAGGGCCTTCCGGTCAGTAAGGAGCGGGGGTCCCTATCCTCGGGCCTGAGAGGAGGACCTGAGGATTACCTTGCCCTTCACCTTGACCGGGCCCACGGATAGGTCGAACTCGGCGCTGATGCCCTGGGCTAAGAGCTCGCTGGCCACGGAGGCCACGAGGTCGGGGGGCGTCTTGTCGACGAGCTTCTCCACGAACTTCGCCAGGAGCTCCGGGGGGATGGAGCGGGCGATTACCCTCTCCATGGGCTCTTGGACCCCCGGCTCACTCGGCCGCGCCTTCTTCCACGGGCCTGAGGGTCGACCAGCCCTTGATGTTGAAGGTGATGATGGGCCTCTCCCTCGCCCTGAGCTCCACGGTGAGGTCGAACTCCCTTCTGTGTCTCGTGAGGCGTTCCATTAGGAGCTTGACGATATCCGCTAACAGGGGCCTCTCCTCGGCCATACCCTGCACCGCGTGGGCGTGCGCCCCTCACGCTATTTAAGGTTTGGGGTCATGGTCAGCCCAGGCGAGCCTCACGAGCACCTTGAGCGGCATGGGCCTGAGGGAGAAGATTATGCGAAGCGGCCCCAGGAGGGCTTTGCCCGCCGCGAATAGCGTCATGGAGATGTCAGCGTGAAGGGCGGGTAGGAGACGGCGCAAGGGCATCAGGACCACCTCGAACACACCTCCAGGCCCACAGCGCGGGGGTCCCGGGCTTAAAGGGGTTCGCTCACCTCGTAGCGCTCATCGAGCCGCTTATGCAGAACAGGATGGCGAATAAGGAGAAGAGGGCCACGTATTCCCCCGGCATGTAATCGGCCGTGTGTGCGACGCCAGCCAAGGTGATGTATATGCTGATGGCCGCAGGAGGGGCGAAGGCCCCGAGGGCGGGCCAGGCCCTCATGCCGTACCGCTCGAACAGGCCGATGAGGGCGATGAAGGCGGAGACGACGGATGCCAGGAGCAGGGCCGGGGCCGTTACGACCACAAATATGGAGGCGAGGCGGCCGGCCGCCTCCTCGAATTGCGTGATAGTGGAGAGGAGCCAGAGGAGGAGGGCCATGAAGGCCGCATAGGGGCCGAGCCTGGCGAACGGTGCGACGAGGGCCGCTCTCACGTGCCTCGGGTCCAGCTTCCCCCTCGCTGTGAGGGCCACGAGGAAGAGGGCGAGGGAGAAGCATAGGAAGGCGGGGGAGAGGAAGGTGAGGAGCTCTAAGACCAGAGGCGACACCTCCCTTCCCCGAAGACGGCTTGTCGGGATGATTATTTTAGTTTTCCCCGAGGAGCCCGAGCCAGCCCATGGAGGAGAGGAGGGCCCTCAGCTCCCCGAGGGATGGCATGTTGCTTGCGCCGAGCCTCCCAAGCTTAAGCGTCGCAAGGGCCACGCCGAGCCTCGCCGAGCAGATTGGGTCGAGACCCCTCAGGAGCCCGAGGGCGAGGCCGGCGTTGAAGGCATCCCCGGCTCCCGTCGGGTCCACTATGCGCCCTGGGCGGAGGGCCTCCACGTGGGAGAGGCGCTCGCCATCGTAGACGAAGCACCCCCTCGGGCCAGCCTTGACGGCCACCAGCTCGACGTCGGAGGAGGCTATGGCCTCGCAGGCCGCCCGTACGTCCTTTAGGCCCGTTATCTTGGACAGTTCCACCTCGTTGGGCAGGAAGGCCTTGACGGCCTTCAGGACACGCCGGAGCTCGGCGAGGCGGTGAGAGGCGAGGGTCCCTCCTGGGTCGAGGAAGAGGGGGATATCGAGCTCTGAGCAGGCGGAGGCGATGGCCTCGACCACCCGGAGGCGGATGCTCGCGGCGAGGACGAGGCGTGAGGAGGCCAGATAGGCGACATCAATGTGCTCTGGCGAGAGGAGGTCGTTTGCCCCCCGGCAGCTCACGAGGCCCCGGGATTGGCCAGCCCAGAGGATGAGGGCTATCCCCGTCCGAGCGCCGGGGACACGGGAGACGCACTCTACATCTACGCCCTCCTCCCTCAGGAAGCGGAGGGCGAGCTCCCCGAGCGGGTCGTCTCCTACGGCGGCCAGGAGGGCGCAGGAGAGGCCGAGCCTCGTGCAGGCTATGGCGAAGTTCGTGGCAGCGCCCCCCACGCACACGTGAGCCCATTCGGCGATGAGCTTCTCGTCGGGACCGGGCCACCGCCCTATCCGGGCCGTTATATCGATGTTCACGTTCCCGACGGCCACCACGTCCGGCAAGACCGCTCACTCGTGGGGCTCCTCCGGCTCCCTACAGCTATTAGGCAGAGGGCGAGGGAGGGGGCCTCTGGTCTCGCGGGCTGGCGGAGGGGAGCCCGAGATGTGGGAGCTCACGGCTCTCTCCCATGAACGAGATGCCCCTGCGGGGCTTACGCGTCCGTTGGCCCAAGTTCCCTCCCGCCTGGCCCAGAGGGCCTTATAAACATCTCGCTCCCGGGAGATGGTCCCCGAGGGCTCAGGAAACTGGCTCGAAGACCAGGCCGAGCTCCCTGGCGTACTCGAATGCCTCGCGCATCTCCTCGGCGCTCGGCCTCCTGGCGATGTCGGGCCACTTCTCGGGCCAGCGGGCCACGAAGTGCTCTGGCCTGTACTGCCCCATGATGTTGACGAGCACGCGCTCGGGGCCGAGCTCACGAGCTATCATGTCCAACACGGGCTTGGTGCAGCAATCCACGTGATTCGGCATGACGAGGTGGCGGATTATCAT
>CAYUYX010000021.1:1854-7760 GCA_964449495.1 uncultured Candidatus Bathyarchaeia archaeon | reverse complement strand
GGCCAGGACGGTGCCCACGTAATCTATCCCGCCGGCCGTGAGGCGCTCGGCGCAGGCGTTGTTGCCGAACTTGAAGTCCGGGAGCCAGATGTCTATGACGTGGATGAGGAGGCGCATGGCCTCCTCGCTGCAGAGCATGTTGCTGTTCCACAGCATGGGCACGTTCAGGTCGAGGCGCTCCATGCAGGCCAGGATGACGTGCAGGTTGGGCGTGGGCTCCCCGCCCACGAAGTTTATGTTGGCCGCCCCCTCGCGCCTCAGCTCGGCCGCTATGGCGGCTAAGCGACGGCCATCCACGACCACGCCGTTCTCGGGGTAAAAGGATATGTCGTGATTCTGGCAGAAGATACATCTTAAATTACAGCTCGTAAAGAAAATCGTGCCTGAGCCGCCTACTGGATGGCCTCCCCCGCCCAATAAAGGCGCCTCCTCGCCGAAGTGGTGGAACCACGTGCTGACGCGGGCCTCGCGCCCGAGCCCGCAGAAGCCCCTCTGGCCCTCGGCCCGGTTGGCCCCACAGCGCCTAACGCAGAAGCGGCAGGACCTGAGCATCCGCTCGGCCAGCTCGACCTTCAGGTGGAGGAAGCTCAGGCCCGGGGGCTCAAGCTCGTCCAGCTCGAGCGAGCCGTCTCTTATCCTCCCGAGGACCGCCTCGAACTCACGGGCGGCCCTGTGGTGGAGCTTCCAGAGCTCCTGCTCCTCGAGCTCGGCCAGGGCGGAGGGCTCCTCATCAACGCCTATGCGCTTGCAGATGAGGAACTTAGCGGGCCTGCGGTCGAGCATCACGGCTCTGTACCATGCCAGGCGCTCGACGACATCCCTGTTCCTCCAGACGGAGAGAGCGTCGGGCCTGTACAACCACATGGTGATAGCCACCCGCCCCTCGCCGATACGGACACGCCGGCCCTTTTAAGCTGGAGCGGCCGCCGGGCCCGGGGAAGCCTTAAAATCGTCGAGCCCGCAAGAGGGCTGGGGCCCGTAGCTCAGCATGGATAGAGCGACGGCCTCCGGAGCCGTAGGTCCCGGGTTCAAGTCCCGGCGGGCCCGCCATGTGGGCGCACCTGACATCGGGAGCATGGGATTTATGTCCCCCTCGTACAACCCGTCCGTGAGGCTGGGAGGAGGGCCTTTGGGCTCAGGCGACCTCCTTAGGTCGGTAGAGAGCATCTGCTCTTCCTACGTCTCGGAGGGCGAGCGGAGGGCGGTGATGGTCTTCGGGCCGAGAGCCCTCGGCTACGGGAGCCCTGATGATGAGCTGTACGTCCTGTTAGTGGCCGATAAGCTGGGGACCGGCGTCAGGGTCGTGAGGGAGAGGGCTCCCGAGGCGAGGCTCTCCCTGATAATAGCGGGGAGGGGCGCCCTCGAGGGGGACGTAAAGGACGGGCTGCTCGGGGAGCTCCTGGCCGATAAGTTCCTCCTCCCCTACGTGGCGGTGGAGGGGCACTCGTACTTGGCCGATATCGAGAGGAGGTTGAAGAAGCGCCTCGCCAGAGAGCTCCTCATGGACATCGCATCCAGCTTCCCGAGGATAGCCACGGAGATGCTCATAGACCCGAGGTACTTCCTCTACGAGGTGGCATCGAGGATGGGGCGCCTCATGCCCGCCGCCGCCTACGCCTTCGCAAACCTCCTCGCCCACCCGAGGAGCAGGCGCAAGAACGAGCGGAGAATGCTCGAGGGGTTCTTAAGGGCGCTAAGGGAGCTCGAGGGAGAAGGGCTCGTCGTCAGGGAAGGCGCCTTCTACAAGCCAACCCCTCTCCTCGTGAAGAAGGCCTCGAGGCCGAGCATCCTCGGCTTGCTGTGGCGCGTGAGGGGGGCCGCCAGGAGCATCAGCAGGTACGCCCTTAGGGCCCTCTACGGGCTCGGGGCGCCCTACATGAGCGAGAGGAGGGCCTTCATGGAGCGCTTCGCCCACCTGGCCGACGTGAACCCCCTCTCCGTTCTCCCTAAGCCAGAGGACTTCCTCTTCCTCAGGACGGACATAGGGCTTAGGCCGGCCCTGAAGGAGGTAGCCCTGGAGGAACTCGCAGCCTCCCTCGAGCTCACGAGGGGGCCAGACGATGTGGATATGGTGGAGATAGGGGGCACGGTGAACCTCGTCTACCTCGTTACCGTCCGGGGGGCCGTCGGCCTCGCGAGGTTCATAGTGAAGTACTTCAAGGACTGGAAGAACCTGACGTGGCTATCCCTGCGCCTGTGGGCCCTCGGGGCCAAGAAGTTCGCCGTATCCGGGAAGGAGAGGCTGAGGCGGGAGTACGTGATGTGCAGGGAGCTCGGCTCCTTAGGCTTCCCCGTCCCGAGGATATTCCACGTCAACCTGAGGGCCGGCTACCTCGTGGAGGAGTTCATAGAGGGCGTGAACTTCGCCGATATGCTGAGGCGCTTCTTCCTGGGGGAGGAGGAGGCCAGGCCCGTGGTCGAGCTGGCCGAGGAAGCTGGGCGCCTCCTCGCGGGCATCCACGGGGCGGGCATAAGCGTCGGGGATTTCAAGCCCGAGAACCTCATAGCGAGGGAAGATGGGCACCTGAGCCTCGTCGACCTCGAGCAGGCCACGAGGAACAAGGATAAGGCGTGGGATGTGGCGGAGTTCCTCTACTACGCAGGCCACTACGTGCCCTCCATATCCACGGCCGAGGAATTCGAGCTCATGGCGAGGGCCTTCCTCAGGGGCTACTTAGATGCCGGCGGCTCTCCCGATGTCGTTAGGAAAGCGCCATCGGCCAGGTTCGTCCGGGTGTTCAGCATCTTCACTCCCCCTCAGGTGATAGAGATAGTAAATGAGCTCTGCGAGGGGGGTGGGCCATGAGCCTCTCGCTCGCCTTCTACGGAGGCGTGGAGGGGGAGGTCGGGGGCAACCAGGTGCTCCTGAGGACCGGGGATGTTGGGCTGCTGCTCGATATGGGTTGCAATTTCACGAGGTGGAGGAGGTACTTCGTCTTCCCAACGCTCCTCCCGAGGGAGCCCATCGATTACTTCAGGGTGGGCATCGTCCACGAGGGCCTGAGGGAGCCGGGCGCAGATTGGGTTAGGTCGGACGTAATCGCCTGCTTCATCTCCCACGCCCACACGGACCACTATAACGCCATCTGCACCCTCAGGCCGGGGGAGGACGGCCCGGGCGTGTACATGGGCGAGACGAGCGCCCTCCTCATCCGGGCGAGGTACGAGAGGGCGAGGAGGAGCCCGATAGTCGAGAGGGTGCGCACCCTCCTCGAGCAGAACCTAAGGACCTTCAGGACGGGTGCAAGAGTAGAGGTCGGCGATGTGGCCATCATGCCCTGGCACGTCGACCACAGCGTGCCCGGCGCCTACGCCTTCATCATCGATACGCCGGAGGGGCTGCTCATCTACACGGGGGACTTCCGGCTCCACGGCTCTTTCACGGAGGAACTCAGGCGCAGGGGGGATGAGCAGTTCTGGGAGAGGGCCAGGGACATGGCCTCCGAGGCGGGGGGCGTGAGGGCCCTCGTCTGCGAGGGGACTAACGTAGGCGAGACGGCGAATCCCCTGACCGAGGAGGATGTCGCAGAGCTACTGCGCAGGTGCATGGAGGTCTGCAAGGGCCTCGTAATCGTGAACACGTCCACCTACGACGTTGATAGGCTGAGGACGCTCAGGGACGTAGCTCAGGAGGCCGGGCGGACGCTCGTGGCGCCGGAGAGCTTCCTCTACGGCCTCGAGGCCCTCAAGGAGGACCCCGAGCTGAGGTCGGGCGAAAAGCTCCCGGAGGTCGGGCGAGATATCCTCAGCTACTCGGACGTGAGGGAGGAGGTACGGGCTCGCCAGGGCGATTACGTGCTCCTGACGGCCTTCTTCAGGGAGCGCGAGATAATAGATGTGGAGCCGGAGCCGGGGAGCTACTTCATACTGAGTTCCTCCGAGCCCTTTGAGGAGGAGAGCGAGATTGAGTTCGAGCGCCTGAAGAACTGGCTCGAGCTCTTCGGCGTCCCCCTCTACCACATCCACTCGTCGGGCCACGCCCACCCCCATCACATAAGGAGCGTGATAGAGGAGCTCGAGCCCGAGCTCGTCATCCCCATCCACACGGCCAGGCCGGAGAGCTTCGCCCGCTTCGTATCTGACGTGGTCGAGCGCTCCGGGGGCCAGGTGGTGGTCCCGAAGCGGGGGCAGGAGATAAGGCTCTAAGCCGGATGTGGCGTGAGGGGCCAGCTTATTAATGAGCCATATCGTCTCTCTCGCGGGGCCATGAGGGCCGAGCAGGCCTTAGCAGAAGTGGAGCTCAGGCACAGGGGCCGTTCTATCCGCCTTAAGGCCTTGGTGGACACGGGGGCGAGCAAGAGCGTGATATCAAAGCGCTTGGCGGACGAGCTCGGCTCCTTCATCCCCTTAGAGAGGCCCTACGAGCTCAGGACGGCCGATGAGGAGGGGAGGCTCAGGATAATAGGCCGCTGCATGGTGGACGTGGTCTTCCAAGGTATAGAGGTGCCCGGGGGGGCCGTCTTCGAGGTAGCGGAGAACCTGAGGAAGGGCATGGACTTAATCATCGGGAGGCCCGAGATAGATGCCTGGGACGTTATCTTCACGCCCGAGGGGCCGAGGCCGAGGAAGGTGCCCATAGAGTTCGAGATAATCTGAGCGCCCGGTGTGCTCCTTGAGGCTCTCGCCCTTCAGGGCCGCCCCCGGGACCTGGTGCACCTGCCCGCCGAAGTACAATCTGAACGTCTACAAGGGGCGCTGCGCCCACGCCTGCATATACTGTTACAGCATAAAATTCCCGAGCTTCCGCTCCGGCCCTCCCGAGCCGAGGAAGGCCCTGGCGGAGCGCATACACACCATGGCGAGGAACACTAGGCCCGTGAGGCCCGTTATGATAAGCGATTGCACGGACCCCTACCAGCCCCTGGAGGCCGAGCTCCGCCTGACCAGGCACTGCCTGGGCGTGCTCATCCGCCACGGCTTCCCAATCCTCATAGCCACGAAATCCGACCTCGTGGCCCGTGATGCGGACCTGCTCTCCTCGGGGCGGGCCGTCGTCTCCATGACGATAACCACGCTCGACGGGGATATCGCAAGGCGCATAGAGCCCGGGGCCCCGAGCCCATCGAGGCGGTTGAGGGCGCTTGAGGAGCTGGCCGAGGCGGGCGTGCCCATCACGGTGCGGGTTGACCCCATAATCCCGGGCGTGAACGACGAGCCAGGGGGCCTGAGGGAGCTCATCGATGCCGCAGCGGACGTGGGGGCAAGGCAAATCACGAGTTCGACCTTCAAGCCCGTGCGGGGGACCTTCGAGCTCATAAGGGAAGCGGATGAGGAGCTCCACGCCTCCCTCAAGCGGGCTTACTCGGGGGGAGAGTGGAGGGGAGGCTACCTGTACCTGCCGGCGAGGAGGCGCCTCCAGCTCATGAGGACCGTCAGGGAGCTCGCCGTAGGGAGAGGGCTCGATTTCGCCGTCTGCCGGGAGGGCTTCGGGGAGCTGAACACGACCATATGCGATGGGACGGCCTTCCTGCGCAGGGGGCAGATGAGGCTGGACAAGCTCGGGCCTTAGCGGCCCTGCGACCTCTCCCTCAGCTCGGCTAAGATTGGCATCTCACGCATCATCTGCCCCGTTACAAGCGCCCAATCCACGCCCTCGGGGCGCCGGCGGGGCCCCGGCACCCTTATCGTGCGGGTGGGCGTTACTATGATGTCCACGGGGACATCGTGGTTCGACATGGGGATAGAGCCTTCCTCGAGGACCTGGAGGTCGTGGACCGTCGTTACTATCGGCGTCTCGGGGCCGATGGCGCCGCACTCCACGAGGATAGCGTACTCGAGGTCGCTGTAACCGTGGCCTTTCCCGAGGCGAGCCCCATCTGGCGTAACGGCGACGGAGCCCACGACCTTCAAATCGACCCGTATCTCCCAGGGCCCCACGGGGCGCCCGTGCCGGAAGGCCCCCCGGA
>CAYUYX010000021.1:0-1844 GCA_964449495.1 uncultured Candidatus Bathyarchaeia archaeon | reverse complement strand
CTGGGATACGGCCCGGCTCGAGCACGAGGAGGCCCTTCCTCAGCCTCGGGGTAGCCATGACGAGGGTCTTCCCATCCCTGAGCACCATCTCCCTCACGGGCCTCTGGGGCGAATCGGGATTGCAGAACACCACATCGGCCGAGCGGTACTCGGGCAGGGCGGAGAGCCTGGCGGCCGCCCTCTCGGCGCCCACGAAATTGGGGATACGGCCGTAGACGGGGAGGGGGAAGCGGGCCACGCCCTCACGCATCATGAGGGCCCATACGCGCTTCCTTAGCCCGGCTTTCACGTCCATACGGTTTCTCCCACCTGCCCGCAGCGGCCGGGGGCGCCGTTGCCCGGCCCCTACTTCACCGTTACGGACTTGGCCAGGTTCCTCGGCTTATCCGGGTCGAGCCCTCTCCCGACGCTCACGTAGTATGCGAAGAGCTGGAGGGGTATTATGAAGGGGATGGGCGTGAGCACCCCCGGCATATCAGGCGGCACGGGCAGGGCTATGACGTCATCTGCGACCTCCTTCGCCTCCTCGTTTGCCCTCTCCGTGAGGAGCACCACCCTGAGGCCGTTATCGGAGGCCTCGTTGGCCTGGTCGAGGATGCGGCTGATGTCCCCCGTGGAGCTCGGGCAGACGAAGATGGCGACACAGCCATCCCCGAGACAGGATAGCGTCTCATCGTCGAGCACCGACGTCGCAAGGGACGGGGCGTAGGCTATCTCGAGGAGCTTGAGGCGTCCCTCGAGGGCTGTCGCAAGGCTGACGCCCGAGCCCACGAAGATGAACTTCTCCACGCCGACGCACTCCTCCGCCAGAGCCATAACGGGTTTCTCCGTCTCCTTCAGCGTTGCCTCCACGAGGTTTGGCGTGGAGTGAATCCACTTCCAGAGCACCTCCGCCTCGACGTGGCCTACCTTCCCCCTCCGCTCGGCCATGAGGACGGATAGCTGGGATAGCACGGACAGCTGGGCCGTGAAGGTCTTCGTGGCGGCCACCCCTATCTCCGGGCCGGACTGCTGGCACACGTAGACGCGGGCCACCCTCGTGAGCTTCGAGCCGAGGACGTTCGTTATCCCGAGGATGGTGGCCCCCCTCTCGCGGGCGTGCTCGACAGCAGCGAGCGTATCGGCCGTCTCGCCGGATTGGCTGACGGCGAGGACCGTTGCCCTCGGCCCTATGGAGTTCCCATAGTTCTCTATGAACTCGGAGGCTATCACGGGGTGGACGGCCTTCCTGGCCAGCTCCGCCATTGCGTAGGAGGCCGCCAGGCAGGCGTGGTACGAGGTCCCGCAGGCCACCATGAAGGCCTCGGGGGCAGCGGAGAGCAGGTCGGCCATCATGGTCAGGTAGCGCTTCTCGAGCCTGAGGGTGTTCCTGAGGCTCTCGGGCTGCTCGTGTATCTCCTTGAGCATGAAGTGCGGGAAGCCCTTCTTCTCCGCCATCTCGGCCGTCCAATCTATGCGCCTCGGCTTCCTCCTCACGGGCCTCAGGTCCTCTATGCGCCTGACCTCGAAGCCATCTGGCCTGAGGATGACGATGTCCCCGTCCTCGAGCCTGACGACCGTGTTCGTGTAGGGGAGGAAGGCCGGTATATCGGATGCCACGTACATCCCGTCCCTGCCGATGCCGAGGACGAGGGGGCTCTCCACCTTCACGCACACCAGGCCATCGAAGCCCGCATGGGCTATCACGAGGGCAAAAGAGCCCCTGAGCCTCCTGGCGGCAGCGGCGACCGCCTCCACGAAGCCCATGCCCTGGGCCATGAGCTCCTCGATGAGGTGGGGGACGACCTCCGTATCCGTCTTCGACCTGAATTTATGGCCCTTGGCCTCGAGCTCGGCCCTCAGCT
>CAYUYX010000020.1:0-11214 GCA_964449495.1 uncultured Candidatus Bathyarchaeia archaeon | reverse complement strand
CTTTTGGGCTAAGAGGAAGGGATGGGCGTTAGGAGGGTGCTCGTGAGGATAGGCACGGACGTGGATATCCACCTCGTGGGGGCCATAGCCTTCGGCATAATCGACCGGGGGACGAACGTGCTCCAGATAAGACCCACGAGCCTCTGCCCCCTCTCCTGCGTCTTCTGCTCGACGGACGCAGGCCCGGCCTCCCGCCACAGGGCCGCCGAGTACGTGGTTGATTTGGACATCTTGCTCGACTGGGCCGCCCAGCTCGTGCGCTTCAAGGGCTCCAGGGGCGTGGAGGCCCATATAGACACGGTGGGTGAGCCGGCTACCTACCCGCACCTCGTGGAGCTCGTCCAGGGCTTAGCGGACATCCCCGGCGTTGAGGTCGTATCCATGCAGACGAACGGCGTCCTCTTGGACGAGCGAGCGGTAGAAGAGCTCGAGGCAGCGGGCCTATCCCGCATAAACCTCTCAATCCACGCCCTTGACCCCGATTTGGCCAGGCGCCTCGCGGGAACGGACGACTACGATTTGGAAGCCGTCCTCTCCCTTGCCGAGGCCATAGCGGCCTCGGGGGTCGACCTCCTCATAGCGCCCGTGTGGGTCCCCGGCCTAAACGATGATGAGATACCCCGGATAATCGAGCTCGCAAGATCCATCGGGGCCGGGAAGAAATGGCCCCCGCTCGGCATCCAGAAGTACTTGGCCCACAAGAGAGGGAGGCGCCCGAGGGGGGTGAGGCCCATGAGCTGGAGGGCCTTCTACGCAGCCCTGAGGGCCCTCGAGGAAGAGCACGGGGTAAAGCTCGTCCTGAGGCCCGAGGACTTCGGGATATTCAAGGCCCCGCTCCTCCCCCCGCCCTTCTCTCCCGGGGCAGTCGTGAAGGTGAGGGTCATGGCCCCGGGCTGGCTGAGGGGCGAGGCGACCGGCGTGGCGAGGGGCCGGGCCATAACGCTCGTGGGGGCGCACGGCATAGAACCCGGCATGACCGTCCTCGCCAGGGTGATAAGGGTCAAGCACACTATCTACCTGGCCGAGCCCCTCTGAGCACGAGCTGGAGGCCCCCAAGCCCCCCGGCATCCTCGATGAGCGCCTCGACCGGGGTTATAAAGGGGCCGGTAAGCCAGAGCCCTGGACGAGCTAAAGATATAAGGAAGCCCGAGCCGGGAGAGCCAGGTCAGGCCCGGCGGGCCGGTAGATCAGCCTGGTAGATCACCGCCCTTGCGAGGCGGGGGTCCCGGGTTCAAATCCCGGCCGGTCCACCACCCTTCTCTCAAAAGAAGCCCAACATCGCGTCTGACACACTGGTAGAACAGGACTAACAGCCCACAGGCCACCAGGCGAGGAATTTAACGCCCGGGAGTGTTAAGCACTTTTTACCAGGCCCTGCTCAAGTAGCTGAGGCCGTCTCACCTCCGAGCTTGAGGATTGATTATGGTTGAATAGTTAAGTTTATAAATATAGTGTTTAAGGAATAACTCATAGGGTGGGACGTGTGCCCCCAGAGAGAGTAAAAATATTCATTAGCTCGAGACAAGGCGGGTTATTCCGTTATATTCGTGAGGAAGTTTGTCGAATACTCGAGGATATGGGTTATGAAGTTACTATGTTTGAAAGATTTCCAGCACAGACCGTAGGCCCTAAAGAGGCTTACAAAAGTAAAGTCGAGGAAGCTGACGCTGTTATAGTCATCCTTGGGAATGAATATTCAGAAGCTGTTGAAGAAGAATTTTCCGTTGCTCTTAAAAAAGGCAAACCTGTATTTGTCTTTATTGATGAGAACGCTGAAGTGGACGATAAACAGAAGGGTTTTATAGAAAAGGTTAAAAAGAAAGTGGTATGTAACTACTTCAAGTCCTTAAATGAACTAAAGAAGAGCATTAAAAATGCTCTTCAGGCATGGATAGCAAATAAGGTCCGTTCACCCGCGATTACACAAACTAGCAGGGAATTATATGAATTATTAACTAAAATAATCGAAAGATCCCAAAGAGTCACGCAATTGGCACGAACACCTATCCTTGTCTTCGGGCCGAGACCGTATGGGGAAGCACATTCTCCGCTTGATTACGAAGAGGAAAATTACCAGGCTACTCTTTGTTTAGTTAATGATGCTATAAATGGAAAACGATCCTTCACGCTTATAATATCGAGTTACGAAACGTTAGAAGAGGTTAAAAAGGAGGGAAAAAGGTATGCAAAAAAAGTCTTAGATAATATAAAGAAATGGCTAGAGCTGGCTAAAAAGAGGGAGTCAAAATTTAAAATACACGCTACCCCACTCAATGAAACCATGCCTTTGCCATTTATTATCGGAGACGAGGAGTGCGCTGTATGGCTCAGAAAAAATCCTAGAGCTGAAGTATCATGTTGTATAAAAGGAAACTGGGGCGCTTTGCGTCAAGCACTAAATGGGATGGCATTATACTATGTAGAAGAGGATAGAAATCATAAGAATCTGAGGAAGCTTATCAAAGAAATCGAAAAGTATCTCAAGGAACAAGGTGAGGAGAATGAGAGTTAAAGAAGCCATTAGACGAATAATGCAGTTTGATATAATAGCAAGCAAAGTTGAAGATAGCGATTTCAATCTTTTGAAAACATATCCGGAATTCGTCTTCTTAAGAAAACTGCTTAAGAATGAGCTTTCAGAATTTGTCGATAAAAATAGGGAACATGTTCTATCAATATTAGATGTCGGTACAGGCCCTGGTTCCATACTTCTTACTACACGCGATGTAACTGGTCCTCAATGCCACTTAGTGGGTATGGACATATCGCTTAAAATGCTAAAAGTAGCTAGGAGGAAGATAGGAAAAGCTGCGAGTTTGGTGCAGGCTCCTGCTGAGAATATGCCGTTCCGTGATGAAGTATTTGACCTTGTTTTTTCAAGAAATGCTTTACATCATTTGTGTAACATTGACATGGGATTAGCTGAGATCAAAAGGGTTTTGAGGCACAATGGCGCGTTCATATGTATCGAATCCGTTGGCCCTAATAATGATGCGTTAACTTATTGGATCCCCATTTTAAGATACAAAGATAGAACTCGTACTACATACTTTACGGAAATATCTCTTATCAAGCTTATTGAAAGTTCTGGTTTTAATGTAGAGTTAAAGGAAGTTCTGACACATAAAATTTCCCTTAAGGAATGGTTAGATAGAAGTTCCCTTACTACGGAGGCCCGTAAAAATGTGCTAAATATGATATTAGAACTCCCGAACGATGCCAAAAAGGCCTATGGAATCGAAATTAAAGAAATAAAGGAAAAAAGTATAATATTCACTAGGTACGTGTGCATATTATTAGCGAGGAAAGTTCTTTAGAAATTAACAGCCTGGCACTCTCCCTTAAGGACTAGTAAGTTAGCGTTTCCGGCATCCGATTTTCATCACCATGACTTATTTATCTGGCCCTAGTAATTTTGAGACTTTACAATTAGGTTCACTATTCTTAGGGCCCCGATTACCTCTCCTCAAGTGCCGGAGAGTCCTCATGATAAGCCTGAAGCTGATCTGGCATCGCGGAGGTCCCGAGTTCAAAATCCCGGCCGGTCCACCATCCACCTGCCCCGTTAAACGCCATTTCGAAGCTCTCCCCGGATAGCTCCAGTTTACGCACTCCTCCTCAAGGAGGCCCTTATCGGCGCCGAGAGGCCCCCTTACCCACGGCCCATATCGGATATTTAGGCGGCATCCTCGCCATGTCCCGTACATGCCGTTCCCGCGCTAAGCCATTCGTGCCCGCGTTTCTCGCTCGTTGGCGAGCCGACCAACGGGCTATCCCCTCGCCCGAGGAGGCCAGCGGCATCTGCGCTTCTATACGGGCTATTATACATTCTTAACTGACCGTTAAGCGCTCAAGCGGCCAACCTGACATATACACTTATCGGGGGAGAGGCGGATGTCTCCCTGCCTGCCCGGAGGTGAGCGCCCTGTGAAGCGAGAGGAGCGTGAGGTGTCCGTCGAGAAGCTCGAAATCGGGAACCTCATAGAGGTGAGCTGGCTCGATGCCTCCGAGGCGAGGACGAGCTTCTCCGTTCCTGAGAAGTCCTTTGACACACCCGTGAGGAGCATAGGGGTTTACGGCGGCATCAGGGGGGAGAGGACAAAGCATCTCATCATAATAAAGGAGGAGTTCGACGTAGGGGAGGCGCCAGAGTACCATTACAACGCCATCCCCCTCGGCATGATAGACGCCATCCGTCTTGCGAGAAGGCGTTTCTGGAGGAAGCGGGATGTCAAGAAGGCCATGAGGCTGCTCGATGGCTTCGCATCCATATCTGAGCTCGACCTCGGGAGATTAAGGAAGGCCTATCGCAGTCTGGCGCAACCCGACTCGGGGCCCCTGGGCCTTGATGGCCTCCTGGCCCTCGGGGACTTCTGGCTCAGGGGGAGGAGGGGGCTTGGCCAATCCGCTTAAGCGCTTCCTTGCGCTCCTGGCCCGTTCCCTCTCGCTTAGGGCTCCACCCGCATACTTCGTGGGGAAGAAGCTCGAGGACGTGGGCCCCGTCCTGCCATCGAGGAGGCTCGTCCTCGCCACCGCCTTCTGCCTGATAGCCGTCCTGGCCCTCTCCGCGGCCCTGTTGCTCTGCATCGTCCTCCTCGGGGAAGCCCCCTCCGAGCTCGTGTCCGCCATCGTCAGCCTCGCCAGCACCGTCGTGGGCATATACGTGGGGCGGCGGTGGTGATGGCCCTTGGCCGCCAGAGCTCAATTCCGTGTGGAGCTCGTCAAGATAGCGAGGAAGTGGTGCCCCGGGAAGAGGAAGCTCGTGTTGGACATAGCGTTTCGCATCCTACCTGCGCTGACGGAGCGGACGGTAGCGGTTGGCGAGGCCTTCGGGCTCGGGGTGGACAAGGAGCAGGAGTTCCCCATATACAGGCGCTTCGAGCTCGAGATAGGCCCGAGGGACGTGGTCTACATCACGGGACCGAGCGGCTCAGGGAAGAGCGTCTTGCTCAAGGCGTTGAAGAGGGAGCTGGCCTCCTTCTGGCCGGTGGCCGATGTAGCGGACGTCAGGGCGGTGCGAGGTATCCCCATAATCGAGACGTTGGGCGCAGATGTAGATGACGCCATAAGGCTGTTGAGCCTGGCCGGCTTGGGAGACGCCTTCGTGTGGCTTAGGACGTACGATGAGCTGAGCGATGGGCAGAAGCACCGTTATAAGCTCGCAAAGCTCATCGAGACGGGCGCTCAGATGTGGTTTGCAGATGAGTTCTGCTCGACCCTCGACCGTGATACCGCCCGTGTGGTTGCCTTCGGCATCCAGAAGCTGGCGAGGAAGCTTGGGAAGGGCCTCGTCGTCGCCACCACCCACACGGACCTCTTCGACGATTTGGGGCCGAGCATACACATATCGAAGGGGCTCGGGGACGAGGTCTCCGTGCACTATTACCCGAACAGGCCGGTGCGCTCCTGCTCCCTCATGGCCGAGATATCCTTCGGCGTGGCCAAGGGCGACGTGGAAAGACGGGAGGGCCGGGCTCTTGTCGAGAAATGGCATTACCGAGGGCGTCTCCCGCCTTTCAAGCACATGTTCATAGCGAAGAGGAGGGGCCGTGTGGTGGGCGTTGTCCTCCTTTCCCCTCCCTACGTGAGCTGCTGGGCGAGGAAAGCCGTATTCGAACGTGCTCCTGGCCTGAAGGAGCTGAACAGGTGGTTCTACACGGCCTCGAGGGTCGTCGTCCACCCCCTCTACCGTGGCATAGGCCTCGGCTCGCTCCTCCTCAAGCGGGCGCTCCTAGCATCCGATAGGCCCTACGTGGAGCTGGTGGCCGTGATGGCCCGTTATAACCCGTTCGCCGAGAGGGCCGGGATGGTCAGGGTGTGCGAGAAAGAGCCCGACCCGCACGTGAGGGCCAGCGTCAGGGCGTTGGAGCACCTCGGCATAGACACCCGCCTTATGGCATCGGAGCGGTACTCCCTCAAGGCGCTATCCTCCATGTCCGAGGGCCAGCTCGAGGCTGTCAGGGAGGTCCTGGCGCGCCTGCGGTCGCCCGGCGTCATGAGGGCCCTCAAGGGCGTTAGAGGACCGTATCCCCACGTATCCGAGTGGGAAAGGGCCATTAGAGGAGCTCGGCTCCCGGAGCTCGCTCGAGTGCTCAGCGCTTTAGCGGAGGCGATGTCGAGGAAGGTGTATCTGATATGGAGGAGCCCGCGCTTCCCCCCGGGCTCGTGCCCTCTCGATGGCCTGTTGAAGGCGGAATGGCGGGAGAAGCTGCTCGGGGGCGTGAAAAGCGATGAGGAGGCCGGCCCGTCGCACCAGTAGGCCGGGCGTCCCGGATATAGATGAGCTGATAAGGCTCGGCATGGAGAAGCTCTCCGAGCTCGATGAGGAAGCCAGGGCTGCGCTTGAGGAAGGGGATAGGAGGGCCTACTTGAGCACCATGAGGGTCTTCGCCATCTTCCTGAAGACGAATGCGGGCCTCCTCCTCACGAGGCGGAAGCTCAAGGGCTCAGGTCCTGGGCGCCTCGACCTGGCCAGGCTCCTCTCAGGCGTGAAGAAGCTCGCAATCGGGCTCGTCTGGCGGAGGAGGAAGAAGATTGCATAAGGCCTTCCCCGGGGCGCTGAGGGCGCTTAAGGATGACCCCGTCCTCTTCGCAAGGCTCCTGGGCTTCAGGCCCTTTCCTTATCAGGAAGAGCTGCTCAGGGACCCCTCGAAGCGCATAATCGCCTGTTGGGGCCGTCAGACGGGGAAGAGCACGACGGCGGCCATCAAGGCCCTCCATTTCGCCTTCACGGGCTCGGGTAGAACCGTGCTCATCGTAAGCCCGAGCCTCAGGCAGAGCGAGCTCATGTTCGAGAAGATAAGGGCGTTCGTCCACGCCGAGGTAGAGCTCGAGGACGGCCAGCTCGTGAGGCCCCTCGAGGGCAGCATCGTCAGCCTATCCCGCAGGCGCCTCCTCCTCACGAACTCCTCGAGGGTCGTGCCTCTCCCCTGCTCGCCCGAGCGGGTGAGGGGGTTTACCGCCCACATGGTCCTCGTCGATGAGGCCCCCTTCGTGCCAGAGGAGCTCATAACGAGCGTCGTGATGCCCATGCTTGCGGCGACGGACGGGTACCTCATAATGCTCGGGACGCCCTGGTCGAGGAACCACATCTTCTACCGGGCCTTCTCGGGCCAGCTCCCTGGCTGGAGCGTCCACCACGTCCCGAGCACCCGCTGCCCGCTCATAAAGCCCGGCTTCCTCGAGGAGCAAAAGGCCAGCATGCCAGAGGCAGATTTCAGGCGTGAATACCTGGCCGAGTTCGTGGAAGAAGGCGTCCTCTATTTCCCGAGCGACCTCGTGCTATCCTGTATAGACCCGGAGATGCGCCTTGCCGATGGCCCTGAGGACCTGGGCTCCGTCAGAGGGCGCCTCTACATGGGGTTAGACCTCGGGAAGCTAAGGGACCAGAGCGTCCTGGCGGCGGTGGAACGGACCCCGGACGGCCTGTTGAGGCTCAGGCTGCTGAGGCCCTTCGACGTGGGAACCCCATATTCGACGGTGGTAGCCGATGTAGTCCGGGCCCTCAGGCTCACGGGGGCCGTCAAGCTCGTTGTGGACCGCTCGGGGGTCGGCGAAGCCGTCTTCGAGCGCCTCTCGTCCGAGCTCGGGGATTGGGCTCTCCTGGGCTTCAAGTTCACCGCAGAAAGCAAGGTGGAGCTCCTCTCGAACCTCAAGCTCCTCATGGAGACAGGACGCCTGAGGCTCCCCTACCACAGGCCCCTCCTCTCCCAGCTCACGAGCATCACGTGCGAGCTCACGGGCTCCGGGCGCCTCCGCATCGGGCATCCCCCCGGGAGCCACGACGACATGGTGATGGCCCTCGCCCTGGCCTGCTGGGCGGCGGAGAAAGCGGTGGACGGGGCGGCGGTCGGGCTCTGGAAGAGGGCTCCCCCGGGCTCTCCCTCATCTTTTTAAGCTGGCCCCTGGCCTTCCCCGGGGAGCGGTCTTGCCCTGCACGGTCGTAGTATGTGGTTTCTTCGGCGATACGGGCAAGGGGAAGGTCATCTCCTACCTCGCCCTCGAGGACGAAATCGAGGTAGCCGCAAGAGGGGGCGTTGGGCCGAACGCCGGCCACACGGTGGTTTACAGGGGCAGGGAGTACGTCATGCGCATGCTCCCCTCCGCCTTCGTGAACGAGCGGTGCAGGCTCCTCATAGGGCCTGGCGTGCTCGTGGACCCCGGGGTCTTCCTGTCCGAGGTAGAGCTCGTCAGGGCGCACGAGAGGGCGGGCCTCGACCCCCAGTGCGCAATCATAGAGGAGAGCCATAAGGAGGCGGATAGGCGCGGCCATCTGAGGAAGCGGATAGGGAGCACCGGCTCGGGCTGCGGGCCCTGCAACGCCGATAGGGCCCTGAGAATCGCCCGTTTGGCCAGGGACGTGCCCGAGCTCAAGCCCTACCTGACGGATGTCCCGCTTGAGGTGAACCGGGCGATAGACGAGGGGAGGAACGTCCTCCTCGAGGGGACACAGGGGACCTTCCTGTCGCTCTGGCACGGCACCTACCCGTACGTTACCTCCAAGGACGTTACGGCGAGCGCTATCTGCTCGGACGTGGGCGTTGGCCCCACGAAGGTAGACGATGTGGTAGTGGTCTTCAAGGCATACGTTACCCGTGTTGGCCCGGGTCCCCTCCCGGGTGAGCTCAGCGAGGAGGAGGCCAGGAGGAGGGGGTGGCTCGAGATAGCCTCTGTTACCCGCCGGAAGAGGAGGGCTGCGCCATTCAACTTCGACTTCGCCAGGAGGGCCGTCATGCTGAACGGGGCCACCCAGATAGCCCTCACGAAGATAGACGTGCTCTACCCGGGGTGCCGGGGGGCCAGGGATTTCGATGAGCTCCCGAGGGAGGCAAAGGATTTCGTGGCCCGCATAGAGCGTGAGACGGGCGTCCCGGTCAGCCTCATAGGGACGGGGCCGGATACGTACGAGATAATAGATAGGCGTGATGAGCTCGGGTTGAGGCGTTGAGGAGAAGCCCTAAATAAGGTGGGGGCCACCCCTCTGGAAATGTCGGCCAGGAGGGGGAGAAGGGCTTCCCGGGCTCTTCTCATAGGCGTTCTAATAGGGCTGGTCCTCGGGATAATGATAGGCTACGAGATAGGAAGGCTCATCTCGCCTGGGGAAGCCGAGATAGAAATCCTCATGGTGTACGGCTCGGAGAAGCAGCCGTGGATTGAAGCCGTGCTTCCCGTCTTCGAGCGGGAGTACGAGGAGCGCACGGGGGTGAGCGTCCGGGTCGTGGGCATCCCGATGGGCTCGGGCGAGTCCATGTACCAGATGCTCCTCGGGCAGATAAAGCCCGTGATATGGAGCCCTGCCTGCTCGATATGGATACCCCTGGCCAATTACCTCTGGGCCAAGGAGCACGGGGGCGCCAAGCTCGTCAAAGATGGGGATTGGGTCCCCCTCGTGCGCTCCCCGCTCGTCATCATAACCTGGGATGACCTCCAGGTCAAATGGGGCATCACGGGCATAGGGGCGCTCCACGACCTGGCCGTATCCGAGCGGGGAGATGAGCTGAAGTTCGCCCACACGGACCCGTCGCTCTCGAACTCGGGCCTCATGTCCGTCCTCATGGAGCTCGTGGCCGCCACGGGGAAGAAGCCCGAGGAATTGGAGGTCAGCGATATGGCCGACCCAGCCGTGAAGACGTGGATATCCGAGCTCGAGGCGAGGGCCGTGGCCTACCCGAGCAGCACGGGCTGGCTGGTGGACAAGATGATCTCGAGCGGGCCGTCCAAGATAAACGCCGTCTTGGCCTACGAGAACCTCGTCATAGCGGAGAACATGGCGGCTCGCAAGAGGCTCCTCGTGGCCGTTTACCCCGAGGAAGGCGTCCTGATGAGCGACCACCCCTTCTGCATCCTGAATGCCCCATGGGTGAGCCAGAGGGAGCGGGAGATAGCCATCGCCCTCAGGGACTTCTTGCTGAGGGCCGATATCCAGGAGGAGGCCATGCGCTCCGGCTTCAGGCCCGTTAACGAGACCGTCAGCCTCGACACGGGCATCTTCAGCCCAGAATGGGGAGTGTCGGCCGATATCCCGTGCGAGGTGCTCAGCACGGAAGTCGACCCCATGGTCATCTGGATGCTGCCCGACCTCTGGCTCGTGTGCAGGCCGTAGGAGGTGGTGGCTTGGGGCGCCTGCCGAGGTTGGAGGAGGTGGAGAAGCGCCTCTCCGGGCGCATCTACCGCATCGCCTTCGACGCCCTCACCCTCGCCTTCTTCTTCCTCATCATCCTGATGCCCACCATCTACCTCCTGACCTACGTGCTCAGGAGCTGGGACGAGATAAGGTTCTTCGTCTTCGAGAACCCCGTCGCCGGGGATGTGCGCTGGCGGAGGATGCTCGGTGCCATCGGCCTGTCGTTCCAGGTGGCCGCCATAGCGACCGCCATAGACCTCCTCATAGGCATCCCAATCGCCCTCCTCCTCGCAAGGTACGAGTTCAGGGGGAAGCGCCTCCTCGACTCCCTCATAGACATACCGCTGGCCGTCCCGAGCTCGGCCTTGGGCTTCTCCGTCTACCTCTTCTGGGCCACGGGCGATGGGCTGGGCTGGCTGAGCATGGGCTTCTGGCTCATCGTGCTGACGCACGTGGTCTTCACGTTCCCCTACATCGTCCGCTCCCTCGTGGGCGTGATAGAGGGCGTGGACATCACGTACGAGCACGCAAGCAGGACGTTGGGCGCCCCCTCCTTCACGACCTTCAGGACGGTAACGGCCCCCCTGGCCAAGCCCGGGATTGTGGCCGGCGCCATCCTGGCCTTCACCCGCAGCCTGAGCGAGACGGGGGCTACCATGGTCGTGGCCGGGACGCTCGAGACGGCCCCCCTCGCCGTGGTTTCCATGCACCAGAGGCGCTTGATAGGGCCGGCGGCCTTCCTAAGCCTCATCCTCGTGCTTACGGGCGTCCTCATGCTCGTGGCCCTCAGGGTGCTGAGCGAGAGGGTGGGCATCCCCATAAAGAAGGTCTGGCCGGGTTTCGAGAGGCGCTTGAGCGGGAGGGCGCAGAGGCTCGCAAGGGATACGGGCACCCTCTCCTTCTTCGGCTTCTTCATCCTCATCCCCGCCTGCTTCACCATCCCCTACGTGGTCAAGTGGTGGTCCCCGCCCGGCAGGGCGGAGGAGGGCGTTTTCTACCAGGTATTCCAGGCGCCGGATGAGAAGTGGAGGACGCTCGTGGAGGCCCTCATGACATCTTTCCGAGCTGCCCTGCTGGCGACGCTCATAAAC
>CAYUYX010000019.1:0-11218 GCA_964449495.1 uncultured Candidatus Bathyarchaeia archaeon | reverse complement strand
ATGAACTCCTCCGGGTCGAAGACCTCCGTCGGCATTCCGGCCACCGGTTGGCCGGGGAGGGGCCCGGCTTAAAAACCTGGCGCCTAAGGCTTATCCCCTGCGGGGCCACCTATCTCCCATGAGGGCCGAGGAGCTGGCCAAGCGGATAGACCACGCCGCCGTCAAGCCGACTACGACGGCCGAGGATGTGAGAAGGGCCTGCGAGGAGGCCATCCGATACGGGCTCAGGGGGGTGTGCGTCCCCCCGTGCTACGTCGAGCTTGCATCGGGTTTCCTCAGGGGCTCCGGCGTGAGGCTCTGCGCTGTCGTGGGCTTCCCCTTCGGCTTTACCCTTCCGGAGGTGAAGGCGAGGGAGGCGGAGCTCGCCATGAGGCTCGGCGCATCCGACATCGATATGGTCATGAACATATCGGCTCTGAAATCGGGCCTCCACGAGCTCGTCTTAGAGGACATCAGAGGGGTCGTGGAAGCCGTTAAGGCCAGGGGAGGCGTCGTGAAAGTAATAGTCGAGGTCTGCTATCTCACGGAGGAGGAGCTGAGGCATGCGTGCGAGCTCGCCGTCGAGGCCGGAGCCGATTTCGTGAAGACCTCCACGGGCATGGGGCCCGGGGGAGCGACCATCGAGGCCGTGAGGCTGATGAGGGCTACCGTCCGGGATAGAGCTGGCGTGAAGGCGGCCGGGGGCATAAGGACCTACGAGCGGGCCATCGCCATGATAGAGGCTGGCGCAGACCTCATAGGGACGAGCACGCCAGGGGCAATCCTCGAAGCAGCCGGGCGGAACGAGCGTTAGGCATGGGAAAACCTTATCACGTCCGGGCATTCCACGCTCATCGGTGATGGGTTGAAGGACTTAGCCGAGCTGGCCGTCGAGCTTGCTCTCCGCATGGGGGCCGATTACGCTGAGGCCCGCTTTCACGAGGACGTGGAGAACGTCTACGTGCTGAGGAACGGCGTGCCCGAGATAGCGGGTTTTGAGAGGGCCCGCGGGGTGGGGATAAGGGTCCTCGTGAACGGCTCGCTTGGCTTCGCATCGCTGAACAGGCCCGATAGGGCTCTTCTGGAGCGCAGGGTCCGTGAGGCGATATCCATGGCGAGGGCATCCGCCAGGACGAGGAAGAAGCCCATACGCTTCTCCGAGGAGCCCGTGGAGGAGGCGAGGTGGGAGGTCCGGGCCAAGGAGCCCCTCGAGGCCGTCCCCGTCGAGGAGAAGATGGCCTTGCTCTACGATGTGGATAAAGCCCTCACGTCGCAGGAGGAGGTGAGGGCCCAGGTCCCCTTCAGGCTCCTCCAGCTCGTGGAGACGAGGACGGAGCGCTACTTCGTGAACAGCGAGGGAACGAAGACATGGTGCTCTATCCCGAGGGTCATGTTCTTCGCCCTCATCACCGTCCTCGAGCCGGGGAAGGGCACGGAGCAGGACATGGTCCAGAAGGGCGAGAGCCGGGGCTGGGAGGCCGTGAGGGCCTGGTCCCTGCCGGAGCACATGGCCGAGCGGGCGAGGGCCATAGGCCACGTCCTCAGGGAGGGCGTGAGCCCCCCGAGGGGCGCCGTCGACATAGTGCTCGGGAGCAACGTGGTCGGGCTGATGGTGCACGAGAGCTGCGGCCACCCCTACGAGGCGGACAGGATACTGGGCCGCGAGGCAGCCCAGGCCGGCGAGTCGTTCGTGAAGCCCGATATGCTCGGCCAGAGGATAGGCTCCGAGGCCGTTACGGTCGTGGACGACCCGACCATAGAGGGCTCCTACGGCTACTACCTCTACGATGACGAGGGCGTGAGGGCGAGGAGGCGCTTCCTCATAAAGGACGGCGTGATAAACGAGTTCCTCCACAACCGTGAGACGGGCGCAGCCTTAGGCGTGGGCAGCAACGGGGCGGCCCGGGCCAGCGGGTTCAACAGGGAGCCCATCGTGCGCATGGCCAATACGTTCATGCTCCCGGGCGATTACTCCTTCGAGGAGCTGGTAGAGGACGTGAGGCTCGGCGTCTACATAAAGACCTATGGGGAGTGGAACATCGACGACAGGCGCTTCAACATGCGCTTCGTCGGGCGGGAGTGCTACCTCATCGAGCGTGGGGAGCTGAAGGGGCCTGTCAGGCGCCCAGTCCTCGAGATAACCACCCCGGGCTTCTACGGGAGCATAGACGCCATAGGGAAGGAGCTCTCCTTCGACGCCGGCACGTGCGGGAAAGGCGACCCGCCACAGGGCGTCCCCGTCTGGTTCGGCGGCCCGGACGTGCGCTTGAGGGGGGTGGCCCTCGGGGGGTCTTGATATGGAGCTCCACGAGCTATGTGAGTTGGTCCTGAGGGAGGCAGAGGCCCTCGGCGCAGACGAGGCCGCAGCAGCGGCCATCCGGTCCACGTCGAGGCAGGTGCGCTTCGCAAACAACGAGATAACCGCCTCCAAGACCTGGGACGAGCTGAGGCTCCACGTCCTCCTCGCCAGGGACAAGAAGCTCGTCCTGACATCCCTCCTCAACATCGAGCCAGACGCCGTGCGGTCCGCCCTGAAGGACCTCATGTCCCTCCTCTCCGTCATGAAGGAGAGGCCCGATTACGCTCCTCTCCCCGAGGGGCCATTTGAGTACGAAAGCGTCCCCGGTCTCTACGATGAGGAGCTTGCCCGCCTCTCGGACGGAGCCGTGGACATCGTGGAGGAGGCCGTTAACTCCGCTTTAGAAGCCGGCGGGAGGCGCATCGCCGGTACCCTGGCCTTCGGGGAAGAGGAGGCCCTCCTCATGACCTCCAAGGCCGTCGAGGCCGGCGGGAAGAGGACGTGGGCCGAGCTCGTCGTGAGGGCCCTCGCCGATGGGGAAGCCTCGGGCATGGGCGTTACCTGCGGAACCCGCATGAGGGACCTCGAGCCAGCGGCCGCCGGTGAAGAAGCCGGGCGCTTCGCCAAGCTGTCCGTGAGGGCGAGGAAGCTCGAGCCGGGGCGATATGATGTTGTCCTCGGGCGCCCGGCCAGCGCCATCTTGCTGGACATCGTGGCCGGGATGTCGTCGGCCTTCTACGTGGATTCCGGTCTCTCCTGCCTGGCCGGGAAGCTCGGGAAGAAGGTGGCCTCAGACGTGCTGACGGTCCACGATGACCCCCTCGTGGAGGGCGGCCTCGGGAGCAGGCCGTTCGATGACGAGGGCCTCCCGACCCGCAGGAAGCCCATAATAGAGGCCGGCGTCCTCAAGACGTACCTGCACAACTCCATAACCGCCAGGAGGCACGGGACGAGCTCGACCGCCAACGCCGGCTGGGTGGTGCCGCGCCCCTGGAACATCGTCGTCGAGCCAGGCGATGTGGGCGATGAGGAGCTCATCTCGGAGGTGGAGCACGGCCTCTTCGTGAACAACATGACGTACGTGCGCTTCCAGGACTACGCCCGTGGCGATTTCTCCGCCGTCATAAGGGATGGTGTCTTCGTCATCGAGGACGGGGAGCTGAGGGAGGGCGTGAGGGGCCTGAGGCTGAGCGACAACGTGCTGAACATGCTATCCTCCATAAGGGCCCTATCGAAGGACATCAGGCAGGTCCACCACTGGTGGATGGAGTGGAATACGCCGGCCGTCTTCACGCCCCTCATCCTCATAGAGCGCGTGGGCTTCACCGTCCCAACGAAATAGGAGCTCTTACGGGAGACGAAGGCCTTTTTTCCCTCATCCGTAGGGCCAGGCCGCAGGCTCTTCCCGCGCCCGCCTCCTCATGACGAGCCTGATGCCCTGGACGAGGAACATGATGAGCGATAGGACGCCGAGCACCACGTTGAAGAGGATTACGAGGAGGTGGGCCAGGAGGGCCACATCGCTACCAGTGGCGTAGGCGAGCGCCTCCCAGGAGGACAGGTAGTAGTTCCTGAACCAGTGGAGGAGGAGGGAGGCGTGTATGCCGTAGAGGAGGAAGCAGGCCCCAAGGACGAGGCCGTCTATCGTGGCCGTTATGGCCTTCCCCACCTCCCACCCCCCTCCCAAGAAGTGGGCGAGCCCGAAGGCCAGGGATGACAGGAGCACGAGCACCCAGCCAGCCTTCCTCACGGCCCTTTTCATATCGCCCTCAAGCCAGCCGGGGAAGAACAGGGCCTTTAGGGCATCTGCCCCGCTCCCCTCCGTGCCCCTCCCGAGCCTTGAGATGGCCACGATGAACAGGATGCCCCCCACGAAGAGCAGCCTGAAGACGAGCTCCTCCACGAGGGCGGCGTAGGACCCTTCCAACATGAGCAATATGGGGCCCGGCCAGACCCAAGTAGGCTCAGCCGGGACCCCCGCCGCCTCGATGAGCACGGTGAGGGCTATGATGCCCACCAAGGTGCCCGTGGCCACGAAGGGCATGGCGTACAGGAAGTTGCGCATGCACCTCGCCAGGGGCTTGTCCGGGCTCTCGGAGATGGCCTTATGGAAGCCCCCGGCTTCTACGAAGGCCAGAATGAGGCACGTGGCGAAGACGAGCTGGAGGGCGAGGGCGAGAGCCCAGGCCGGGACGCTGAAGTAGGGCAGGGGGACGCCCGGGATGGGGGCTGTTACGAAGAGGTTGAGCGTCCAGATGTCCGTGATGACCATATCGATGATGACGCCCCAGGAGGTCTCCCCATCCCCGTCGTCCGAGATGCCCACCAGTATGTTGAGGTAACCGGTGGCATTTACCCTGAAAAGGCCTATGGCCTTGTACGTGCAATTGTAATCTATCGTGTATCTCTCTCCCGTGGTCATGTCCTGGACGAAGAAGACATCCCCCTCCTCGAGGATTAGCTTTCTTATCCTCAGGCTTGCGTAAGAGAAGGAGGGCCGGAGGACGAGCCTCTCCTCCCAGCCGACGGGGTACGGGTGCTCGCTCTCGAGGGGCTCGAGGGGTATCTCCATGTTCATGGGGACGGAGAAGTACAGGTAGAAGCCCATGAGGAGCGATATGAGGCACAGGACGGCGGCTATGGCGGAGAGGAAGCTCAGGGCCATCCTGATTCTCGCTTTAACGGGCCTCCTCCTGACGAGCAAGTAAGCCCCTCGTATGTGATATGCAAGACTAAATAAAAGCGTTGGGTACCTCGCCGCGGTGATGGGATGCGCCCTATAACGTCGCTTGAGATGGCGGTGGCGGATGAGAACGCCGTCTTCCTCGGCGTTCCAAGGAGGCTGCTCATGGAGAACGCCGGACGAGCGGTGGCGGAGGAGCTTGCCCGGCGCCTCGGTGGCCTTGAGGAGCGCAAGGTCGTGGTCGTCGCTGGCCTCGGCAACAACGGCGGGGATGGCCTCGTAGCAGCGAGGCACATGGCCGGTATGGGGGCCCGCGTCGCCGTTATCCTGCTCGGGCGTGAGGACGCCATAAGGACGCCGGAGGCAAGGGCGAATTGGGATGTCCTGAAGAACATGCCCTTGAGCATCAGGCTCTTTCAGGCGAGAAGCCGGGAAGAGCTTTGCAGAGCCTGGGACGAGCTCGGGGCTGGGGAAGCGGACGCCATAGTAGATGCGGTGTTCGGGACGGGCCTGAGGGGGCCTATAAGGAGCCCGTTCTCCGACGCCATAGAGCTCATGAACGCGTCAAGGGCCATCGTGGTGGCCGTGGATGTCCCCTCCGGCCTCAACCCCGACACGGGCGAGCCCTCCTCCCCGACCGTGAGAGCCGACATCACGGTGTGCATGCACAGGCCGAAGACCGGCCTCCTGAGGCCGGGGGCAGAGCGCTTCGTGGGGGAGCTCGTCGTGGCGGATATAGGGATGCCGCCGGAGGCCGAGCTCGTCGTCGGGCCTGGGGATGTGAGAGCCCACATCTCGCCGACGAGGCCCCCCCACTCTAAGAAGGGCGATTTCGGACGTATCTTGGTCGTGGGGGGAGGCCCTGATTACTCGGGCGCTCCCGCTCTCTCGGCTCTCGCAGCCCTCAGGGCCGGCTCTGATTTGGCCGTGGTAGCTGCCCCGAGGACCGTGGCGAACGTGATAAGGTCCTTCTCGCCCAACCTGATAGTGAGGGCCCTCCGCTCCGACAGGCTATCGCCCGACGACGTGCGGGATGTGCTCGCCCTCGCCGAGCGCTCCACGTGCATGGCGATAGGCCCCGGCCTCGGGACAGATGAGGAGACCTTCGAGGCCGTGCACGAGATAATCTCCAGGGCAGCCCGTGTCCTCCCGCTCGTCGTGGATGCCGATGCCATCAAGGCCCTTGCGGCCAAGCCCGTGGACTTGTCCGGCTCAAAGACCGTCATAACGCCTCACGCTGGCGAGTTCAAGCTCATATCCGGGGCAGAGCTCCCCGGGCCCGAGGACCTGAGGGGCAGGATGAAGGCCGTCGAGGCCTTCGCAAGGCGCATGGGGGCCGTTATCCTCCTGAAGGCCCACGAGGACATCATATCCGATGGGGAGCGCACGAAGCTCAACCTGACGGGCAACCCCGCCATGACGGTGGGCGGGACGGGCGATGTGCTGACGGGCGTGGTGGCCTCCCTCATGGCCAGGGGCCTCGGGCCGTTTGAGGCCGCCTGCATAGGCGCCTTCGTGAACGGCATGGCCGGGGACATAGCGGCCCAGGAGCTCGGCTACCACATCACGGCCACCGACGTGATAGACCGTATCCCCCTCGTCCTGAGGGCTTATGAGCGTGTTGAACCGGGCTCCCCCGCCCTGAGGGCAGGTAGCTCTACCGTGCTCACCACGTCGGGCCTCAAGGGGATATCGAGGACGAGCTTGAGCTCGTAGCGCCCCTCGAAGAAGCCGGTGATGACCGGGCCGTGGAGACCGAGTCCCTCCACCAGGGCCACGGGGTCAAGGGCCTCCTCGTGAGTTACGATGATGGTGAGTTCCCTCGGCGGGAAGGCGTGCTCAAAGCTTAGGGATGGCTTGTCTTCTGTTCTGGCCAGGACGAGCGTTATGTACTTCTCCACCTCTCTCAGGGGCCAGGAGGCCTTCGGGACAGGGACCTTGAGGGACCCGTGAAGCTCGAGCCTCACATCCCTCGCCTTCCCCAGCACGGGCCTGTTCACTATGCCCTTGATACGGCGCCCCTCGAACCTGAGGGATGCCTCGGCCCTATCCTCCTCTCCCACGGCCCTCAGCGATACCTCATCACGCTCGAACCCGATGGTGGATGGGTCTAAGACCGCTACCACCACGGCTTCCCCGCCCAGTAGCTCGGCCTTTATGGCTGGGGCAGAGAGATAGCCTCCATTTACATCTGCGATAAAGGTGAAGGGCTTTGATAAGAGCTCGAGGTCAACGGCCTCCTTTTCCCCGAGGTCCTCCTCGGCCTCGAACTCCGATAAGTGATAATAGCTCCTCGGGTACAGAGATGTTCCACGCATCCCCGTCAGGTAAACCGCCATAGCGCCCCAGGCCCTCATGCGACCGATTTGGATGCGGACCGGCCTCGGGAGGATGAGTTCCGAGCCCACGACCCTCAGGCCGTTGGCGAACCTCGTGAGCTCCTTCTGAACAGCGCTGGTTCTCTCCCGCCTCCCGTAGATGAGCAGGGCGAAGAAGGCCAGGAGCCCGAGAGCCCACAGGCCGGCTATTGTGTCGAGAGGGGGCTCCTCCCCGGCGCTCAGGGCCCAGAAGGCCCAGCCCAGGCCGATGAAGAGGGGCAGCACGAGGGAGAGGACGGCTGGCACAATCCATTTCTTGCTCGGCCTGAGGCCGCGGAGCAGTACTACAATCCTGGCCATGGGCCTCTCCCGCCCCATGGCTTCGAGCCAAGCGCATAAAAATGCCGTGAGGTCAGAGGCTCCAGAACTCGGACTGCACGCGCCTAACCTCCCTCAGCACCGCCTCGGCCTTGGACCGCACGCTATGGGGCGTCCTCGTCCTCTCGTCCACGAGCTCGTACTCGTGGCCGGCCAAGATGGCCACGTCGGCGGCGAGCATCTTCCCTATGTGGCTCAGCGAGTAGCCGCCCTCGAGGACGACCACTATCCTCCCCCCGCACGCCCTCTTGGCCAAATCGGCCACGTGGGCGAAGGCCTCCGCCTGGCCGAGCATGGAGAGGCTTAGGCGTGCGACCGGGTCGGCGTAGTGGACGTCTAAGCCGAGGGAGACGAGCACGAGCTGGGGCTCGTACTGGCGCACGACGGGCTTCACTATGTCCTCGATGGCCCTGAGGTAGATATCGTCGCCGGTCAGGAAGGGCAGGGGGATGTTCACCGTGAAGCCACGCCCATCTCCCGAGCCCGCCTAGTCCTCGAAGCCCGTGCCGGGGAACCATGTGGGGTCTTGGTGGAGGCTTGCGTAGAGCACGTTGCTCGTCTCGTAGAAGAGCTCCTGTGTCCCGTTCCCGTGATGGGCGTCTATGTCCACTATGGCTACCCTCTCGAGGCCGTACGCAGATATGGCCTTCTCGGCCGCAAGAGCCACGTTATTGAATATGCAGAAGCCCCGGGCGTAATCTCGGCCAGCGTGATGGCCGGGGGGCCTGACGAGGGCCACGGCCGCATCAAAGCGCCCGCTCAGGACGAGCTCAACGCCCTGGATAGCCGCTCCAGCCGCGAGAACAGCGGCTCTGTAAGAGCCGGGGCTGGCCAGGGTATCCCCGAGGTCGAGGAGCCCTCCCCCTCGCTCGCACATGGCCTTAACCCATTCCACGTAACGCGCCTCGTGAACCATCGTCAGCTCCTCCATGCTCGCCTCCCTCGGTTCCACGAGCCCGCAGGGCCCGCCGTCGAGGAGACCGCTCTTCCTCAGCTCCCTCATCATGACCTGGAGTCTCTCCGGGCACTCCGGGTGGCCCGGTCCTGGCTCATGGGCGAGGAACTCGTCCGAGTAGAGGACTGCGATCCTCACGGCCGCCGGCTGTGGCGAGGCCGGGGGCGATAATCGTTTCGCGTCCTCACGCCATCATGTACGAGATGAGCCACGAGGAGGCGAGGGAGAGGGCCGCAGCCGCAGCGATGTAGGCGATGAGCCTCGGGTACATATCCGCCTGCCTTAGCCCGAAGTACTCGGCCGAGACGATGAAGCAGAGGTGGAGGGGCGATATTATGTAGCCGAAGACGGCCCCGGAGTAGAGAAGCGCCCCAATCCGCACGTCGACCCCCTCGGGCATGACGACCGTGGCCGCTAAGATGGCGCTGCCCGTGGCGAGGCCGAGCCCCATGGCGGAGAAGAAGAGCGCTATCTCCATGGGGACCCCCGATGCCCCGAGAACACCTCCTACCGCCTCGGGAGCACCAGATGCGCTAAACGCCGTCCTGAACAACATGGCGAAGAGCACGGGGGAGGCGAAGGATATGGCCCTGCTCTTCCTGAGGCCCACGAGGGCCTTCCTCGCCGTCTCCTTCCTCGGCCCAGCGATGAGGATGGCCGTTAGCAGGGAGAAGCAGAGGGCCATGCTCGGGGCAAGCCCTGCGACCATTAGGATTGGGGCGACGAGCACGGGCAAGAGCCCTCTACCGAGCTCGGCGGCGGCTCTCCTCCACCTCCCCCGCTCTCCCCCTCCCTCACGGGCGATTTTCACGCCGCGGAAGGAGGCGAGGTAGCTCGATGTGATGTGGGCCGTGAAGTAGGGGAGGAGGAGCAGGATGAGGAAGTAGATGTCCGTGTTCAGCATCTTCGGGCTCGCCAGGAACATGAGGGCGGGCGAGAGCGGGTAGAGGAAGAAGTTCACGTGCCTGAAGAGGAGGTTGGCTGTTGCCGAGGCCCTCGGGTCCGCCCCACACCCCCGTCCCTCCTCCTCCACCATGGAGGCCGATAGAATGGCCCCTCCTGGGACGGGAAGGAGCCCGAAGATGGCTGGCCCGAGGGCCATGAGGGCCCTCCTTCGCACGCCCATCCCCCTCAGGCCCCTTGTTATATCGTCTACCTGGCCGAGCTCACGCATGATTGAGCCGAGAACGGCCACGAGGGCCACGCTCACCGTCAGGTCCCAGAGCTCCACATCGGTGAGGCCATCGACGAGCGCCCCGAGGAAGCCATGAGGCCCGAGGGCCAAGAGCCCGAAGGCCAGGAGGCCTGCGAGGATGCAGAGGCCAGCGCTCATCCTGAGCGCCGAGAGCCCCACCATGAGCACGAGCGAGACCGCCAGGGCCACGAGCTCGTCCACGTCCCCCACGCCCACAGACCCCCGGGGCCGGTCCTAAAGGTATTTATGCCTCCTCTCCACGGTGAGCGGGGCTCGCCATGAGCAAGAAGGTGCGCATAAAGCTCACGAGCACGGACTACAGGAAGCTCGAGGAGGTATGCGAGCAGATTAAGGCGATAGCCATGAAGACGGGCGTGAAGATGTCGGGCCCCATACCGCTCCCCACGAAGAGGCTCGTAGTGCCCGTCATGCGCTCCCCCTGTGGCGAGGGCAGCAAGACGTGGGATAAGTGGGAGCTCCGCATCTACCGCCGCCTCATCGACATCTACGCCGACGAGAGGACCATGAGGCTGCTGATGAGGATAAGGATACCGGACGAGGTGCGCATCGAGGCCCAGTACTGAGCGCATCGAGCCCGCTGTTATCCTCATAAGACGGGCCCCCTCAGGCCCACGAGCTTGTCAGGAGGACGAAGTTCGAGGCGGCTATGAGGGCTACCGATGGCGCAAGCGTGCCCACGAAAGCCCACCTGCTCCACCAGTATATCGTGAGGCCGTCGCAGAAGGCTATGGGCAAGAGGGACGTTACGGCCACGTAAGCGCTCATGGCTGCGCCTATTAGGAGGATTTCCGAGAGCTGGGGGGAGGAGAGCCCGAGGAAGAACATGAGCCACCCGAGCACGACGTTTGCGGCCGGGCCCGCCATGGCTATCCTGCCGAGCGTCTCCCGTTTCTTCCTGCCCCGGACCACCACCGTGCCCGGGACGAGGAAGCGGTAGGGGGCCAGCCGTATGGGCTCGCCCGTCGAGAAGCCAAGGGCGACCGTGGCAACCCCCATGAGGTGCTGGAGCCCGGCGGCGAGGAGGCTGATGAGGGAGCCCGTTACGGCCAATTTGAAGCGCCCGCCCCCGGCCAAGAGCCTCGCACAGAGCTTGTGGGCGAGGTCGTGGGCCAGGAAGGCCGTCATGCACACGGCGATGGCGTCCAGGGCACTCAGGCCAAAGGCCTTGCTAACGTCCAGGAAAAGCGATAGGCCGACCACGGCTACCACGGCCGACGCTACGGCGAAGTCCACGGCCTCCCTCGCCAGGCCACCGGACGACATCACGGGCCAGCTCGGCGCCACCATTTATAAGGCGATTGCCCGTCGAGGCGATAGGGGCCGGGGTGCCCGAGCGGACAAGGGGCGGGCCTTGAGAGCCCGTGGGCCGAAAGGCCCTCGTGGGTTCGAA
>CAYUYX010000018.1:0-11273 GCA_964449495.1 uncultured Candidatus Bathyarchaeia archaeon | reverse complement strand
CCCTGTGCAGGAGCATGGCAGCGTATATGTATTCCATGCCCACCACCCCGTCCGAGGCCGGTAGGCGCGCCCCTTCTTTTAAAGCTTTCACGCCCCCCAAGCGATGGGCAAGGGCCCCGTTTTCAACAAGCACGTCCGGGCGGAGCAAGGGCGTGCAGCGCTTATTTACCGAGGCGCCTCGAGGACGTGGCGACCAGCACCTCAAGCTGATGAGCGTAGAAGAAGCCCCCTGTCCCTGCGGCGTGAGGCCGGGGACGCGCATCCACGTGCCCAGCTCCCCCATGCGAGAAGGGGGCTGAGGGGCTACTTCGACGGAAAGGGAAAAGCGGTGCTTTCCGATATCCTCATCAAGCCGATTTCTTGTTCTCCCGCACATGCTCCAACAGGGCCTTCCCCTTGGCCGTCAGCTCGTAGATGACACGCCCGTTCTGCCTGAGGTTCTTCACGATTAGGCCGTGCCTGAGGCCGTTCTTCAGGCGCTTGCTCAGCGTGGCGGTGGACATCTCCTTCGCCAGGCGATTCTCCAGCTCGGCCCAGGGCCTCCCGCCTTCCTCAAGGCTCTCCAGGACCCTCAGGAGCGTTTGGACGCTCTTCTCCGCCCTTGGCCCCCTGAACTCAACGCCTTCGAAAAAAGCGAGCTATCCTGGCCAGGCGCCCCTCCCTCCTCGCTGGTGCGGCCTCGAAGAAGCGCTCCGCCATCCTTATGTAGGGCCTGAAGCGCTCCTCGGCCCTGACGGCCATGAGGTGTATCACGGAGTCCTCTAAGACCGTGTATTCGCCATAGACATCCTCGCCCTTCAGCAAGAACGTCTTGGCCACCTTGTTCTTGAACACCTCTCTCTCATCGCAGGCCCCTAATTTCTCTATGAAGGCCCTTATGGCCTGGGCTATGCCCTCCTTGTCCGGCCTGAACACCTCGTAATCCCCTTCCTCGGCCAGCACCTCTGCGAACTTACGGCCGGCGTTCTTCGCTATGGCGGACCAGGAATCCGGGTGGTCGAACAGCTCCATGGCGAACACGCCCTTTGCGTCCAGCACGGCCACGCCTACCTGGTCCTTTATGAGGGGGAAGCGCTCTATCACGTCTTGGATGCGCCTATCGGCCTCCTCGAGGGCCTCCTCAATCGCTATGAGGTCGGTGGGTAGCATATACCTGGCGGAGGCGTAGTAACATGGCGCCTCCCTGATTATCTCCATGGCCGGCTCCTCCATAATCGGCCCAGCACGTCTGGCAGCACGCCTGGCACGAACGCGTTCGGCGATCGTGAGCGCACGCGTCCTTATCCTATCCCATACCTCCGTTTGGTCGCCAGATGCGAGAGATGCGTACAATTCCACGGGGGCATCCCCGGCCATCCACATCTTAGCGCCCGTCCTTATGGGCCTCACATCGTGGACGCAGAAGGCCTCGATAGGCCTCTCCTCGCCCGGGAGGACGACGACGCCGAAGCGGATGGCCCTGGGCTGCGTCTCCCCCTTGACGAGAACGCCCCCACGGATGAATACGGGCTTGTCTACCCCGCTCTTGGCTATCAGGCGCCTTATCTCGCCCGAATCCCTTATGTCAACCCCGCCAGGTATCTCGTCGAGCACGAGATAGGCCCTCTCGCCGTATTCCGTCCTCACTATAGGGACAGCCAGGCCGAGCGCTTTGGAGCTGAGGCGCCAGGGCTCCTCGAAGCGGAAGGTGCGCTGCTCCGCAAGGTCGTCCAAGAGGGGCTTAAGGAGGCTCACCGCACTTCACCCAATTCTAAAGCCAGCTTTAGAATTACTTAAAGTTTTCGCTGGACATCGGCCCTTAGCATTCACGCTCAACCATCGGTAATCATTCACGAACCCGTGATGAAACGGGCAGCTTCGTCTCAGCCCGTCGGCCTCTCATAGACGAAGTTCTTGTAGGCCACCCTGAAGCCCACCTTCTCATAGAGCCTCATGGCCTTCGTGGGGTTGTCATCGTCCACGTCCAGGACAGCCTCCTCCACGCCCCGCTCCCTCAGCCACTCAAGGCCCTCCAGCATGAGGGCCGTCCCTATGCCGAGGCGCCTGTAGGGCCTCAACACGCCTATGGAGCTCACCTCGCCCATCCGCCTGCCCCGCCTGATGAGCTCGTGGCTTATCGTGAGCTCCACGTAGCCAACGGGCGTCCTGCCCCAGTAGGCGAATATCACGTGGATGTCCCGGCCCGGCCAGTTCAGGAAGGCCTCCGTCTCGGCCACCGTCTGGGGGGCGAAGCCGAAGTGCTCCTTGAAGGCCTGGTTGCCCAGGTATGTGAGGAGGCCTATGTCGTGGCGGGTGTGCTCCATCGGCCTGAAGCGGACACGCTCGCACTCCCCTATGCCGTGCCTGAGCTCGCTCAAGCGCATCTTCATGATGCTGAACGTCCTTATGCGCTTGAAACCCTCTTCCTCAAGGAGCCCTATCAGCTCGGCCATGTTGTCCCTTACCCATATCCTTGCGTAGGGAACGCCCCTCGAGCGCAGGTTCTCCAGAGCGAAGAGGATAAGGCTCCTCTCGTGCTCGCTCCCCACGTAGCGGAGGCGAACCCTCACGCCTATTATGCCCTCCCGCCTCCTGCCCAGCTTATCCACGTGGGCGAAGAGGACGCCTATGGGCTCGCCGTTCAGCTCGGCCACGAACATCTCGCTCGGGTCGTACCAGGGCGCTCGCCTGGACCACTCCATGTCCTCCTGGCCTATCGGCGTGTAGTCGTCCCCGTAGAAGTGGCCGAGATACTCGTTGGAGATGGATATCCACGCTTGCTCGTCTCGCCCCTCCACGAAGGGCCTTATCACGAGAGAACGGGCGCTCATCTCGCTCGCACCGCCCCGACGGCTATCATAAAATCCCGGCTTCTTATTTATATCTTAAGAGGTCTCACTAAGAAAAAGGAGAAGAGACGCCGTGCGCTTGCCGTGGATGATGAAGACTATGGCCTTGCTTCTTTACCCTTAGACCTGATGTAGTCTGAAGCCATCTGAAGCAGCTCGTAAAGACATCCAAAAACAACATAGGCCGTTGAGAAGCCCATGAGTAGCAGAATAGTCGAGATGACCAGGACTATGATTCGTGCCGCAATACATGCGGCTTCCCTATGCACCGTAATCACCAGGGCAATCAGTAAAAGAGGGGGGTTAAAAGCGTTGCGGTCAGGGGGCGGTGATTACGGTGAATAGAGAGGCCGCTTGATTATTCTTCTCTCAATCCCTTTCTCGGGTTCCTCACCGCCCCCTGACCACAGCTACTAAGGCCTGCCTCTATTTAAGTTAGCTATCATGCAATTGTCATGCCATTTTAGTGGCCCATGTCTAACACACCTCGTTGGCTTTTCTCTAAACGCATTTTCCATCCGCTCGCCGTCCTCTTACGCTACGCCAAAAACCCATCATCGGCTGAATTCAAAAAGCAGCGGCCTCACCAGATGAGGCACATTATGGCACCTATTTTCGATACCTTATGAGTATCTCTAATTCGCTTATGAAGGCCTCTTCTCACGCTATGCCGGCCTCCCCCAGCACGTCCAAGCCGAGGGGAGCCCATACCTCGCCCCTCAGGACGCCCTCCAGGAGCCTCAGGGCCTTCTTCCTCGACAGCACACGGTTGTTGTTCCCGCAGAAGGGGTCGTATATGCACCTCGGGCACCCATCTGCGCAATCGCACTTGGCCAGTATGTCGTGGGCTATCCTGTGCGCTCGTTCGAGGCGCCTGAAGAGCAGCTTGGCGAGGCCAGAGCCCCCCGGCGTGGCATCGTAGATTACCACGTGTCCCGTCGGGAAGCTGACGCCCCCGAGGTCGCTCAGGCCGGCCCCCACCACGGGCCTGGCGGCGTGGATGACGGCGTGCTCAAGGGCGTGGATGGCTTCTGGCTCTGCCGCCTCGCCGTACCTGGCCACGAGCAGCTTCGTCCTGAAGGACCAGGAGACGGGCTCTTCTAAGGGCTGGAGGACGGCAGGGCGCTTCTCCCATCCCCCGCCCATGGTGTAGAGGCCGTAGCCGACCACCGTCTTCGTAATCTCGCCAGAGCCGTAAGCTATCTCTACGCCATCTGCCTTCCTCCTGGCCTCGAGCTCCACGGCGCCCACATCTACCTGGTAGAGGGGCCTCGTGTAGAAGGGCGTGTCATCCGGCAGGCGCCTCACCCTGGCCGTGAAGCGCTCCAAATCGAGCGATATCACCTCATAGATACGCCCCTGGTGGAGGTATATGGCGTTCGGGTGGAGGTCGTGAAGGGCCATGGGGAGCGAGCGGGAGCCTATCCGCTTGGAGCCCTCGTAGATCTTGACCTCCCGGCCTGCCGAGCGGAGGCTGAAGGAGCCGAACTCCCTCCTGGCCTTCTTGGTCAAGAAGAGCCAGCGCCCCCTACGTGCCAGGTAGCCCTCGGATAGGCATAGCTCGATGGCCTTAGACCACGCCTCCGGCACGGCCTCCCTCGGGAGAGCGCCTCCCAAGGTCATGGCGTGGGCCATGACGTGCACCTTCGCTATCTCCTCGTTGTCCGGCTCGAACACTACGGGCGTCAGCTCCTGCTCGAAGAAGGCCCTCGGGCTCCGCTCGTAGTAGGCGTCTATGGGGTCATCGGCCAGCACGGTCAGGATGTAGCCAGGCCTGTCCCTCCGCCCCGCCCGGCCAGCCCTCTGGAGGTACCTGGCGAAGCTGGGCGGTGGAGCAGCCATTATGACGGCGTCCAAGAAGCCCACATCTATGCCCAGTTCGAGCGTTGGCGTGGAGACGACGCCATCTATCTCGCCCGATTTGAGGAGCCCTTCTACCTCGTGCCTCTCCTCCCTCAGGAGGCCGGCCCTGTGCACCCTCACGTCGGCGCCCTCACGCCTGGCCATGCGGGCCACCACCTCGCACATCTGCTGGCTATCGACGAACGTTATGGAGCGTAGGCCGGCCCTCGAAGCCAGGCAGATGAGCCTCGCCACGACCGTCCATCGGCTCAGGTAGCCAGCGCTCACGAGGGCGTGGTACGCTATGCCCCTCCGCCTCGGCGCCCCTTCTATGACCTCCACGGGCCTGTCGAAGAGCAGCTCCCCCAGCTCACCCGGGTTCCCTATCGTGGCCGAGCTGGCGACGAACTGGAGTTCTCGGCCGACCGTCATCTTCAGCCTGTCCATTATCATCCTCACGTGGGAGCCGAAGGAGCCCTCGTAGACGTGGGCCTCATCGAGCACGACGGCCTTAAGGCCCCTCAATAAGCGCCTGAAGCGTGCGGAGCGGGCCATTCCGAAGTGCAGCATGTCGGGATTCGTGATTAGCACGTGCGGCGGGCTCTGGCAGATGGCGACCCTTTCCCTCTCGGGCGTATCGCCATCGAAGACGGCCACCCTGAGCAAGAAGGGCACGGACAAGCGCTCGAAGCGGGAGAGCTGGTCTCTCGCCAGGGCCTTCGTGGGATAAATCACGACAGATTTGTCGCCCTCCTTTAGCGCCCTGTCGAGCAAGGGGATTATGAAGGCCTCCGTCTTGCCCGTGGCGGCGCCGGAGGATATGAAGACATCTCGACCGGCCATGAGGGCCCTGTAGGCCTCGTACTGGAAGCGGTAGAGCCTCCCTATGCCCTGGCGCCTGAGGGCCTCCTCAAGGGCCTCGTGGAGGCCTATACGGCCGATTTCCGGCCCTGGCTTCGGCTCCTCGACCACCTCACGCTCGACGTGGATGAGCCTCGCCCCGCCGGATGTGGCCTCAAGCCCACGGGCTATACGGGCCAATACCTCATCGGCTCGCTCCAGCGCCCCGCTCAAGGCCCACTCGTCTCGTGGGCTTGTGAGGTGAACCCAACATATTAATTCAGCTGGTGGCGGTAGGAGGCTGGAGGGAGCTCGGCGATGGTGGGCGAGGAATGGGACGAGGAGCTGGAGCGCCTGAGGGAGGCCAGGCTGAGGAAGATGATGAGGCGCCTGGCCGAGGCGAGGAGGGAGAGGCCGAGGGAGCGCCCCCTCGATAGGCCGGTGGAGCTCACGGACGAGAACTTCGACGAGTTCGTGAGAGCCCACCCGCTCGTGGTGGTGGATTGCTGGGCCCCCTGGTGCGCCCCCTGCAGGCTCGTGGCCCCGATTGTGGAGGAGTTGGCGAGGCGCTACGCCGGCCGGGTCGTCTTCGGGAAGCTGAACGTAGATGAGAACCCCCTCACCGCCATGAGGTTCGGCATAACGGGCATCCCGACCTTCCTCCTCTTCAAGCGTGGGCGCCTCGTGGACAGGCTGATAGGCGCCAGGCCCATGGAAGCCATGGAGGCCTGGATAGCTAAGTATCTATGACCTTGTAAAGAGCGCCCTCTATTCTCAGACAGGCCTCTCCCTCAAGCGCCTCACTATAAGCCTGTAGGCCTCCTCGGGCTCCTCCACATCCTCCACCAAGCGCTCGAAAGGGCAGGGCGTTTCCCCATCCGGCGCCGTTATGTGCTCCACCAATTCTCTCGCCCGGGCGATTATGCCGTGTTCCTCCAGCGCCCTCAAGGCCCCCTTGCTCATCACGAGTGCGTGGGCCTCCCGGGCCCCCATGAGGCATATCAGGAGCGCTGCGGCCCGCCCTATCACCCTGTCCGCCACGACGCATCCCCTCAGGCGCTCTAAGCCCACCTCCTCTATGGCCCGCACGAGCGGGGAGAGGCCCTCCTGAGCGCTCGAGAAGATGAGCTCGCCATCCTTGAATATGGCCAGGTCGAGTCCTCTCTCCTCCAAGAAGCGCAGGTAGTCCATGCCGTAGGAGCGGGCGGGGGTGGCCGTATTAAGGGCTTCGGTGCCGAACGCTTATGCCGGGCCTCCGAGGCGCCTCTCGTGGGCCCGTGATGTGGCTGCGGGGCCTGAGAGGTGATTGGTCTTCTCTTCGCTGAGGCCCGTGTCGCCTGGGGAGAGGGGCTTGAGGGCGCTCGTCCTCGGGTGCGGCTCCGTAGGCTCCGTTCTGGCCTCACACTTGGCGGGGAGCCTGCCGGACGCCACCGTGATAGTGGCCGACAAGAGGCGGGAGGCCCTAAGGAGGGCCGTGGAGCTGGCCGGCCTGGATAACCTCGTGGGCCTGAGGCTCGACTTCTCGGATGAGGGCGCCCTGCTCAGGGCCATGCGTGATTGCCAGCTCGTCGTGGACGTGGCGCCCGGGGGGCTCGGCTACAAGATACTGAAGACCGCCGTAAGGGCCGGTGTGGACGTGGTCGACCTGTCCTACATGCCGGAGGACCCCATGGCCCTCCACGAGGAGGCCGAGGGCGCCGGCATCACGATAATCCCGGATTGCGGTCTTGCGCCGGGGCTGAGCAACATCCTGGTCGGCAGGGCCGTGAGCCAGTTAGACGAGACGAGGGCCGTGCGCATCTACGTGGGGGGCATCCCGACGGAGCCCATTCCTCCCCTCGGCTATGCGCTCACATGGTCAGCAGAGGACCTGCTTGAGGAGTACACGAGGAGGGCGAGGGTCGTGATTGGCGGGCGCATCGTGGATGTCGAGCCCCTCTCCGGCCTTGAACTCGTGGAGGTGCCCGGCGTCGGGCTCCTTGAGGCCTTCTACACGGACGGGCTGAGGACTTTGCTCCACACGCTGAGGGGCGTGGGGGAGATGTGGGAGAAGACGCTCCGCTGGCCAGGCCACGCCCAGAAGATGAGGCTCCTTAAGGAGCTGGGCCTCCTCGACGAGGAGCCCGTGGGGGGCGTCGTCCCGAGGCGCTTCTTGGCCGAGCTGCTGGAGCGGAGGCTCAGCATACGCAATCTCCCGGGCGTGAGGGACGTGGTGGTCCTGCTCGTCGAGGTGGAGGGCGAGCGGGCCGGGAGGAGGAGCGTGCTGACCTATCGCCTCGTGCACCGCTACGACGAGGCCAGGGGCCTGACGGCTATGGCTAAGACGACCGCCTACACGGCCTCCATCGTGGCCCGCCTCCTCTTAGAGGGGGAAATCGGGCGAAAGGGCGTGGTCCCGCCCGAGCTGCTCGGAATGGACGAGGCCGTCTACCGCCAGATAATAGAGGGGCTGAGGGCCGATGGCATAGAGGTGGAGGGGGCGATGTAGAAGGACCTCCGTGGTCTGGACGGGCGCCAGCCTCATATTAATAAGCTGGCTCGCTCCCCCAGTCCCCGGGGAGCATATCGCATGGGAAGGGAGGACGAGGGGCGTCCTAAGATAAGGGTTCCGACGCTCATCGTGGGGAAGGCCCTTGAGGAGAAAGAGAAGCGGCTCAAGGTGGGGAAGCGTGTGGGTAAAGGTGAGGCTCAGGAGGCCCGGCTCAAGCGATGAGCGTGTCGTGAGCGCTCTAACGTAAGCGTTTCAGGCATCTCGCTCACCCAAGCGAGAGGCTCCGGCATGCGATAAGCCTCTAGACCCTGCTCACGTCCCGAAGACGTAGCCGCACTTAGGACAGACCATCTCTCCCTCCCTAATGGTCGGAGAAAAGCGTTGGTGGCAGTGTGGGCATCGTCTCTCTGCCTTCTCCCGGCTTTTCCGCTTCCTCCGGGATTTCCTGCCCGATTTCCTCATAAGCCTCCTTTTCTTCAGTGGGCGCTTGTCTTCTGGCTTCTCCGGGGAGATTATGCTCGACTCGAGATGACGGACGTATACGTCAGCACTTATCTCTCTAATCTTCTCCGAAGGCTCTAGGTATCCCTTTAAATCATTTTCAAATTCTTTCCCCTCCAACCCCTTTTTAAATTCTTTTTCTTCCTCCGACCTCCTTAATACCTTCAACATCTCTAACACTTTCCTTGCGATTTCGAAGAAGGCTTGAGAGCTTTCCGTCTTAGATAGCCTGTATAAGCTTCTGGTCAAGTCCACTACTACGGCCCGC
Source organism: uncultured Candidatus Bathyarchaeia archaeon (assembly GCA_964449495.1). Taxonomy (GTDB): domain Archaea; phylum Thermoproteota; class Bathyarchaeia; order EX4484-135; family EX4484-135; genus EX4484-135. The sequence continues at coordinate 2,503 of CAYUYX010000018.1, read as the reverse complement.
CCTAATTGGCTCTTTATGTTCCATTCCTCGCCATCCTTAGAGGGCGTCCTCAGCACTCTGCCCACTAATTGAACGTATGATAGGGGGTTCTTTATGGGCCTTGCTATCACGAGGGCTTCTAAATTCCTGTCATTAAATCCTATATTTATCATGTTCACGCTCACCAACACCCCGCTCTTGCGCCTGCGGAAGTCCTCAAGTACGCCTCGCTCCTCCTCCTTGTAGTGGATTTTGAGGACATCATCGGCCCCTAGCTCCTCCTTGAGGATCTCGGAAAGAGCATCTGCCTCCCTCACGTTCGGACATGCTATCGCCGTCTTCGGAACCCTATCCGCCCCCACTGTTCTCTTAATATCATCGATTATCTCTACTATCTTCTTAGCGTATTCCTCGGCTCGTTTCCTTATGAATACCTTCCACTCATCGCACGGCTCCTCTACATTCTTTATTATCTCTGTGTCATAAATACGGAAGTCGATTTGTCCCACCAGAACCCCCTGCCTCATGGCCTCCTCTATGGAGCAGCTGGTCAGTATATTCCCAACGTTTTCAACGGCCTCTTTTGTCGGCGTCGCAGATAAGCCTATCACATACTCAACCTTATCGATGAGCTCCTTCATAACCTTCGCCATTTCCTTGCCATTATATGTGTGGTGAACCTCATCCATTATTAATACCTTGATGTTGTCTATGTTCTTGAGCAGCTCTTCCCATTTATGTTTTCTTATGAAAGAGATTAGATGAGGGGTGGTCGCCACTACACGCACGATAGAAGATGGGCTGGGCTTAATATATTCAAGTAATGCCTCGCTCCTCACGCTATCTCCTTCTAAATAAGTCAGTGGATGAACTTTTACCGGGAGGTCTTCGAAGATTCTACAGAAATCCGACGTGCTCTCGCCTATGATATCCATCGGCGTGGCTATCTGCTCTAATATCACGAGAGATGGCGCTAAGAAGACGACACGGGCGTTCTTAAGGTCTCCTGAGCGTGCGAGGAGCCATCTGAGTAAGCAAGCAGCCAAAACGGTTTTCCCTGTCCCCGTAGGTAATGCTACAATACCCTTTTTGTTGCCGTGTATTATTTTCTCTATGGCTTCTTCTAATGCCTTTCTCTGAACAGGATTAAGGCCGTTAAAGCCGCAATTCTTCCTCAGCACCTCATCAAGCCCCTTTATTATATCGCTTATCTCCTCAGTAGAAGGGCCTCTTTGCTTGAAGATATCGTTAATTGATGAGTATATCTCGTCCTCTGATGGGACATAATAGATATTGCAGCTGGGGCAGAAAAGGCAGTTCTTGCCAATTCTTATCATATGATTATCGCATTTCGGGCACGGTATGCTGGTCTCCGCGGTATTCGTAGGAAGCTTAAGAAATTCATCTCGCATCTCAGGCTCTATTCGCTTTATGTAGATATCCGGTTTTCCAGTAGGGCAGTTAAGGTAGTGGCGGTCATAAGCGTCGGCCTCCACCTTCTGGCGAGCACCGGGAATATTGGGCATCTCGTATAATCGTATCCAGCCACAAGAAGAGCACCAAGCTACAAAAACAATGCGGGGGTGGAGGGCCCGAACTTTCTTACTACCGCATAGTGGGCATGGGATTTTTTGGGGGGCTCGGAAGAGATAGGCACAGTTCTGACACTCCCAAAGCATTTTCTCCCCTTTGCTCGTGAAGGGGAAAGCTTATTAAGTTTCTCTCATAGTAGCCTGAGGCCTTCTTGACCATGAGCGAGGGAAATGGCTATCAGCCGGGAATTCTGAAGATAAAAATAACATTCTATCGCATCTTTTCTCAACTTCCGAACTTCCAGTTCGTAATGTCTCCTTTCCTCAACCGATAAATAGGCCTGGCCAGCCCGCTCGTGGAGGGGTCGGTGGCGGGATGGCCAGAGCGGAGGGCGGTGCGATACTCATAAAGAACGGCTTCGTGTTCGACCCCTGGAACGGGATTGATGGAGAGCGCATGGACATCGCCATCATGGACGGGCGCATAGTAGAGGATGTCCCGGAGCGGGAGGCCCTCGTCATAGACGCCTCTGGCATGACGGTCATGCCCGGGGGCGTGGACATCCACGCCCACATAGCCGGCTCGGAGGTGAACGCCGGGCGCCTCCTCAGGCCGGAGGACCACTTCAAGGACGTGGAGCCCAGGACGCCCGCAACCCGCTCGGGCGTGGGCTACTCGGTGCCGAGCACGTGGACGACGGGCTACCGCTACGCAAGGATGGGCTGGACCTACGTGAGCAACCCGAGCATGCCCCCCTTGGAGGCTCGGCACACGCACGAGGAGCTGGACGACACGCCGATAATCGATAAGGCCACCTACCCGCTCCTGGGCGATTGCTGGTTCGTGCTTGAGTTCCTTGCGGCCGGCATGGTGGAGGAGTGCGCAGCCTACGTGGCGTGGATGCTCTGGGCCACGAAGGGCTACGCCATAAAGATAGTGAACCCCGGCGGCCTCGAGTGCTGGGGCTTCGGCCACAACGTGAGGAGCATCG
>CAYUYX010000017.1:0-11658 GCA_964449495.1 uncultured Candidatus Bathyarchaeia archaeon | reverse complement strand
CCATCTCCCCGAACCTAAGGCCCCCGCCCCGGGAGCGCCCCTCGGTGGGCTGCCTGGTCAGTATCTGCACGCGCCCGCGGGCCCTGGCGTGTATCTTGTCCGCCACCATGTGGTGGAGCTTCTGGTAGTAGACCACGCCCACGAATACGTCGGCCACGAACTTCTCGCCCGTGATGCCATCGTACATGACCTCCCTGCCCGTGTGGCTGAAGCCGAGCTCGACGAGCTTGCGCTCTATCTCCTCGGGCTTCACGCCCACGAAGGGCGTCCCGTCCACCGGGCGCCCCTCCATGGCGGCTACCTTGCCGGCCATGGACTCGAGGAACTGCCCTATGGTCATCCTGCTCGGTATGGCGTGGGGGTTGATGATTATGTCCGGGACTATGCCGTCCTCCGTGAAGGGCATGTCCTCCGGCGGGTAGATGGCGCCTATGACGCCCTTCTGGCCGTGCCGAGAGGCGAACTTATCCCCTATCTCCGGCACCCTATTGTCCCTGACCTTTATCTTCACGAGCCGATTGCCCTCGGCGTCCTCCGTAATGAATACCTCATCTACAACGCCCTTCTCCCCGGATTTCAGGGCCACGGACGTATCCCTCATCTCCACGGCGGTCCTCGAGGGCATCCTCGGCCCGTACTCCTCCATGAACCTCGGGGGGCTGAGGCGGCCCACGAGCACATCGCCTTCCTCCACCTTCTGCTCGGCCCTGATTATCCCGTCGGGGTCGAGGCCCCTGTAGAACCTATCGCCCTTGTAGCCCCTTATCCCCGGCTCGGGCTTCGTGAGCTTGTCCCTCAGGCCGCCCGGGTAGGTCCGCCTCTCCGCCTCGTAGAGCTTGTAGAGCGTAGAGCGGGCGAGGCCCCTATCTATGGAGGCCCGGTTGAATATCACGGCGTCCTCCATGTTGTAACCGCCGAAGCACAGCACGGCCACGACGCAGTTCTGGCCGGAGGGGCGCCTGTTATAGCCCATCACCTCGAGGGGCTTGGTGGTAACGAGCGGCTTCTGCGGGTAATGCAGTATGTGGGCCCTCGTGTCCACCCTGAACTTGAAGTTGCTCACGTAGAAGCCGAGGGCCTGCTTGGCCATGGCGGCCTCGTAGGAGTTCCTCGGGGACTGGTTGTACTCGGCGAAGGGGATGACGCCTGCGCAGATGCCGAGGATGGCGTAGGGGGCTATCTCGAGGTGGGTGTGCTCGGGCGTTACGTCCTCCGACTTGAGGGCTATGTAGGAGTTCTCCTCCTCCTCGGCGTCGAGGTACTCCACTATACCGTTCTTCACGAGGTCCTCGAACCTCCACTCGCCCCTCCTGAGCTTCTCTACGTGCTCCTCCGTGAGCTTCGGTTTCCCGTCCTCCACGATTATGAGGGGCCTCCTTATGCGCCCGGCATCGCAGTTCACGTACACCTCCGGGTTGGAGCCGTTCCCGGGCGGGTACCAGGCCACGTTCACCTCCGGGCTTATCTTGCCAGCCCTCCTGAGCGCCCTCAGCTCATCGACGAGCTCCTTGGGGTCCTCGTGATAGCCTATCGGGAAGCCGTCGAGGAACACAATGGCCCCGTTTATCCTCAGCTCCTCATCGGCCATCTCCCTCGGGACGACGCCGAGCTCGTAAAGGGCCTGTTCTACATGGGCTGGGTCAACCCCCACGGAGGCGCAGGCCATGAGGGCCAGGTTCTTCACGAGCCCGCAGTTCGAGCCCTCGGGCGTCTCGTTCGGGCACAGACGGCCCCACTGGGTGGAGTGGAGGTCCCTCGCCTCGAAGTTCGGCTGGCTGCGGCTGAGGGGGGATTGCACACGCCTCAGGTGGCTGAGCATGGATATGGTGTTCGTCCTGTCGAGGAGCTGGGTGATGCCGACGCGCCCACGGCCCCAATTGCCCGTGGCCAGGGCGTGCTGGAGCTTGTCCGTTATGACGCCCTCCCTGACGGCGGCCCTCAGCTTTATGTACTTCTTGTGCCCGAGCCTCTGGAGCTGGTAACGCATATCACGGCAGAGGCTCTTGAAGGCCGTGCTGAATATGTCGGCCAGGAGGGGGCCTGCGAGCTTTAGGCGCTTGTTCTTCATGTGGTCCTTATCGTCCGGCTTCCTCAAGCCGAGCTTGAGCTCTATCACGCGCCTTGCCATCTCGGCCAGGAAGACCGCCTTCTTGTGCCTCGCGTTCTTCGTCCTACCGAGGTGAGGCAGGAAGTAGCGGTCCAGGACCTGCTCGGCCCTGTTCATCCTGTACTCCTGCGTCTGGCCGTGGGCCACCCTGTTCCCTATGTAGAGAATGGCCTCTTGCTCGGTGAATATGCCCGTGCAGGCCTCTATGGATGGCTCGAGCTCCTCGGCTATCTTGTTGGCAGGGGGCGGGAGCAGCCTCGTGTTCGGGATGCCCTGCTCGTCCACGGGAGGCCTGAGGCCGCATACCATCTCGGTTATCTCCATCTCGTCTTCAACGCCGAGGGCCTTCATGACTATGGGGAAGGGTATCTCGGAGGGGACGCGGGGAATGCTCACGTATATGACGCCATCAGGCTTGAGGGAGAGCTCCACCCTCGACCTGAAGCCCAGGACGGTGCTGAGCACCTTGGCCCGGAAGACGGGCCTCGCCCGCCTCGTGTCCACGTCCACGAGGATGCGGTTCGGGGCCAGGTCCTCGAGGGCCACGATGACGCGCTCCGAGCCATTTATGATGAAGTAGCCGCCCGGGTCATCCGGGTCCTCCCCCACCTCTATGAGCTGCTCCTCCGTCATGCCGCTCAGGAGGCATATCTTGGACTTGAGCATGACGGGTATATCGCCAATCTCGACCTCCTCGGGCTCGAACTCCTTGCCGTCCTGTACCCTCCTCATCTCGAGGAATATCGGGGCCGCATAGGTGAGGTTCCTTATCCTCGCCTCCATGGGGAAGAGGGTCTTCTCCCCCACGTGGATGTCCCTCACCCTCGGCTGGCCAACCCGCACGCCCCCGAACACTATCTTGTACCGGCCCCCGCCCGCCGGGACCTCTATCTCCCCCACGCTATCGATGACCTCCTTCAGGCCCCGCTCTATGAAGTCGTTGTAGGAGTCGAGGTGGGCCCTAACCAGCCCCTTCTCCTCGAAGAAGGCCTTCACCACCACGAACAGGTCCTCAGGCGATAGCATGCTCGCTCAACCCCCTCCGTAAGAGGCCCGATTTAAGTCTTTCGTGCACGGCCAGGGACGTGTTCTCGCGCCCTACGATGCGGGCAGCCCCCCGCTTGGGGGCAGAGCCGAGATATTTAAGGGCTTCGCTGGCGGGCTCTGTCGAATAGAGGATTACTGAATATGTATCGTCAAGCTGAGGAGATCCTTTCTATTCAACATCCCCTCTTCGGTTCCCTTGACTTATTCACGATATATTTAAGCTTAACTCTTATGCCAAGATTTCTTACAGATTCTAAAAGCTATAAAGCTTTAATCAGCTTTATTAATAAAATTCTTTATTAATAAAATTCTTTTAAAAGAAACCTTAATCCTTAAAGCTTCCTGTTTAAATCATTTAAGAGAGTCAGTAAAAGACCCTTTTTAAGGGTGGCGGCCTTGCGGGTAGTCATCAAATGGGGGCAATCATCATAATGTTGGCGGCCATCTTCATCACGCTCTTCACGATAAACGTGCTCGTCCTCCCGCCTCCCGTTAAGAGTGCTGAAGACGCTTACGTTAGGAGCGCTGAAGAGGCCCAGGCCCCCCACGCACCTATAAGGCCAGGCTGGCCAGCCCTCCCATGTATGTAGATGCCTGGAGGGAGTTCAGCGGGCAGGAATGTAATGTAACGGGGCCTTATTTCGATCCGGTATGGTCGAGCTGGCTGGACAAGTTCAGCGGGGGCCACGGCCATGCGTCCAGGCACATAGATGGCGTGTCCTTCTTCATGCACACTTGGTGCGATATAGTGGTTAACGAATACCCTGGGGTAGGCCACGTGCTAACGATTGATACTCCCCACGAATACGAATATTATGATCCCGTCTCAGAATGGAACCTCCTCGGGTCCTTCTACATATTGACGAGCGTGGCGGGGGAGGCGACGTTCAGCTTCAAGTACAACTTGACCGTGGCGAGGAGCTTCATTAAGTATAACAGAACGGAGACAGCGGATGTCCCCTATCACTACCTTTACGGCGAGTATAAGCTGGCCATGGTGGTATCCCTACACATTATCGATCTGCTTGATACAGACAAGCCCCGGATTGGCGTTTACCCATGGGATCGCGCCCCCTGGGGTCCGACCCGAGGCGCAGTCGTGGAGGCATACGATCATCGCCATTACTACCCCACGATGGAGACGGTGAGATACGAGAAGGTGATAGATGTCTCCATGCGGACGTTCTCCGTGCGCTGGAATTTTGAGGGGGAGACCTGGATAGGCGTCAGGATAGCCATCGTGGTAGGCCTGCGCACCGAGGTCGTCCCCCGCTTGGGCGAGGAATACGCGCAGACGGTCATGGGGCTCATCAACACGACTGTGGAGGGGGCGGTCTGGGATTTCCGGCTCACGTGCGATTACTCTAAGCCTGCCTTCACGGAGCGGGAGGCTGGCTACGTGGACCCGGAGAACCACACGGCCACCGCCTCAGCTGGCTGGACCGTCAATCACAAGATACGATACGCCGTCGGCTACTCGGCCACCTGGGACGCCTTTAACTTCACGATAGGCGCCCCGGATTACGAGCGTTATAAATCGGATATCTATTACACCGGGAGATCCGATGGGGTTTCATCCGGCGAAGTAACGACAACCGGCTCGGATTACATAAGGCGCCTGGTGCCCATGGTCTGCCCGAGGACCCGGAGCCGCATGGTGCGGGTCTACGCCGAGACCTACGCCATGGGGATGGGAAACGCCACCCTCATCGTCTACGATGCTCACGGCGAGGAGCAAGCAAGCATCCCCATGGAGTTCATTGGCCCGTGCGCCCTCCTGGCCGAGGTGCACAAGCACGTGAGTTGCCGTGTTGACGTGCGTGTCCTGGATGAGGATGGCGATCCTGTAACCAATGCTACCGTGATGGCCTGGGACGCCTACGATCCAATGACTTGCGTGTCCGGGACCACGGATGAGGATGGTCGTGTGTCCCTCGTGCTGCCCCACCAGGGCTTCTACATATTCAAGGCATCTAAGGGCCCTAAGGTGGGCTTCAGGCGGAAGGTCGTCTTATCCACCGTGGCCGCCAGATTCGTCGGACCCTGCCCCCTGCTTGGCGAGGGGTGGGGGGACTTGGAGATAGGCTTCGTGGCAACTGGCCATCCAGATGGGCCTTCCGAGAACGATATCACCATCAAGTTCGGGCTGGAGAACACGCTTAGGCTTGAGGGCTTCGTGCTGGCCCTTCCGCTCCCGTTCAGGCTGGTTCAAGCCAACGTGTCCATCACGGTCAGGGACGCCTCTGGGCGTGTAGTGGCCGAGCTGATGGCGCCGGGAGAGGCCCACCTGAATAACGGCACCTATCGGTTAGAAGCCCAGGATACGGTCGAGGTTGATGGCACGGAGTACGTGCTCTTGGGCTGGCTCATGGCCGACTCGCCCTTTGCGAATAAGACTGCGACCGTCGAGCTGGACATGGATAGGGGGGCTATAGCCATCTACGGGCCCAAGTGCCTTCTGAGCATCACCAGCTTGGTGGATGACGAGGTGGAGATAGGCGGTGGGGCGGCCCTGGTGCTTAGGGGCCCATCCGACCTACCGGAGCCCTACGACAGGCCCTACGGCCATGATTTCGAGGTCCCCAGCGTGATGGACTTCTTAGCCAAGATCGACCTGCTAAGCGTCGAGGCCACGCCGTTGTCCATGGCCCTGCCGGAGGGGGTCTACCTCTTGGCTACCTACGAGCGGGTGCCCGAGAACTACACGTTCGCTGGGTGGGAGGGGGCCGACCTTGCCCTGGGAACCCTGCCCTCGCCCACGAGCCCAATTGATGTCGTCAGGTACACCTATGGCAAGAGATGGTCTGAGGGCGTCTATACGCCCCCGGAGAGCACCATAAGCCTGGCGCTCGTGGGGCTAACGGCCGATAGGCAGGTCAGGGTCATCTACGAGCTTGAGGAGGGCAAGGACCCGCTGCTCACCGTGGAGACAAGGTTCACGGACGGCGGGCAGCTGCCGGGCGTCCCCATCGAGGTATTCGACCCGGCCTATTACGCCACGGGGGAAGGCCTCCATGAGAGAGCGGAGACGCCCTACAGGAAGTACGTGGACGGCGGCTACTACTTGGTCAGGGTGCCCAAGCGGGTTGAGGCGGGCGGAGGCCTCGCCATCTGCGGCTGGGAGAACGTGGACGTCATCGTGGAGGAGAACTGCACCCACATAACGTTCCTCGTGAACTGCACCGTGGGCCGCTTCATCAGGGTGTATTACTCTCATGCCCTCAACCCAGCCTCGGCCGGGCCAGCTTTGGGCCGGGTTCAGGCCCCAGCGGACCCCCTCCACCAGAGCCTAATGGCCCCCGAGGCCCCCAGGCCACGTGAATGGTCTTCTTAATGACATCCGCCCCTCGAACCATGCGGGCGATTGGCGGCCACGCACCCGCCCGCTCATCAGCATGGCTCCCTGGCCAGCTGAGAACACGCCCCTTAAGATTAGGCGGAGGGCGCTGGCTTCTATCGGCCGAAGCGCTTATCGTAGAACTCCATGGCCTTCCTTATGATCTCCTTGGCCTCGCTCGCCCTCCCCCAGCCGAGTATCTCCGTGTATTTCCCCTCCTCGAGTTCCTTGTAGCGCTCGAAGAAATGGGCTATCTCCATCAGCCAGTGGCGGGGGATGTCATCTATATCCCGGATGTCCCCGAACCTCGGGTCGCCGGTGGGGACGCAGAGCACCTTCTCGTCCATGCCCTTCTCGTCCCGCATCTTAAGCACGCCTATGGGCCTGGCCTCCACGATGCAGAACGGCACGACCGGGTGGTGGGTCATCACGAGGGCGTCCAAGGCATCGCCATCTTCGCAGAGCGTCTGGGGGATGAAGCCATAATCGGTCGGGTAGTGGAAGGGCGAGTGGAGCACCCTATCGAGCTTGAGGAGGCCTGTCTCACGATCTATCTCGTACTTGTTCCTCGAGCCCATCGGTATCTCCACCACCACGTTCACCACGTCCGGCGGGTTAGGCCCCCGGCTCACGATGTGGAAGAGGCTTCGCCTTGACATGGCCATCGGCCCGAGGGAGGGCCGAAAAGCTATATATCCTTAACGCCTCATAAGGGCCCGCCCGTGATGAGGGGTCAAAGCGCCGAGCCCGCCGGGCCGTGAGGAGATCCGCTACGCTGATTATGCTGACTTTACCCGTTCGACGTGGGGATTAGGGATAGACCCTTCACGGTTTTAAGGAGGCCCGCTTCCTTAAAATAATGGGGAGGTAAAAATGGGAGATATCAAGGGACGGGCAGACGCCCTCATGGCATGCTCTACGAAGCTCGCTTCCTTTTACGAAAAAGCGGCAGAATTCATAGAAGCACTCTCGTCTCTCGATGTAAATAAGATTGTGGAAATCACGGACGGAGGTTTTCGCCTAATTGAGGAGTTGGTGGCCCTCATGGCCCAAAATGCGCCAAAAGAACTCTTAATGGACATTACTGAGGCGTTGAAGCCAATTGATACCTGGATATCTCTCACGAAGAGCGCCTGGAGCGCCATAAGGAAAGTGCCCACGATGCCCGTATATTATGATGCCAGCCCCTATGCGAAGGCGTGGGCGTCGCTTGGGGTAGCCAATACTACCTCACGCCTGTGGCTCAAACTCCTCCTCATAGCATCGCTCATCTCCATGGCTTTGGGCTATTGGTCCGGCTCTGCCGTGAGGGAGGGCGTGGGAGAAAGGCCCACACGTATCGTCCGAGCGGTAGAAGTTATAAGAGCCTTAGAGTTCATGGCGCCCATGCCTGAGCCGTTAATAATATCAGGGGTTCCACCTTCGGTGGATGAAGAAAAGGCTCGTAACCTGAGGGCTGCGGAGGAGATGGCCGAGGAGCTCAAGGCCAAATACATGGGCAAGTGGGTCGCTATCTCAGGCGGGGAACTCATAGCGGTGGCCGATTCCTTCAAGGAACTCGCTGAGCGCATGAGGGGCAAAATCATTAAGGAGAAAGCGGTTGTGATGAAGGTAGGCGAGCATAAGCCGGGGAGGGTGGTCAAGGAGTGGTGGAGCGGGCTCCTCTAAAGAGGTGTTGGAATTATGCAGGCGAGCGGGACGTTAGGCCTTATCCTGTCATGGAGTTCATTCTGCGTAATCCTGTTGCCGAGCGTGAGCTACTCATCAGAGCCCGGGTTGATACAGGCTTCTCGGGCGAGCTAATACTCACGCATGACCAATGGGAGAAGCTCAGATTAGAGACCGCTGTCTTACCTGAGCGGGGCGTGTTATGGACAATTACATCCCCATTATTTACAGAGAGAGTCAATGTCTTATTAACTATCCCAGAACTTGAATTAGAGCTCCAGGTCGTAGCTGAGAGGCTCCTAAGGTTTATAGAAGAGAGAGCCCTGGTGGGGAGAGGCGTCCTGAACAAGCTATTCTTAGAGCTCAGAGGCCCGGAGAAGAGATGCTGTGTCTTCAGAGGGGGTTCTACGGAGTAATCATATCCACGTCCGTAATATCATGGCGTGCGGCACGCCCTCTATGCGCATGACGGCCCCCTCGTGCACCATCCCGAGCTCTATGGCCCTTCGCACGACCCGCTCGCCCACCATGTTCACGACAGAGTACTGAGCTGCTATCTCGAGGGCCACGTCCACGTCGAGGAGCTGTCCCCCGTAGAAGGGCTCGTCCACCTGGAAGACTATGCCGCCCTCCCTGAGCGTTCGGCCGAGGAGCTCTTCATCGCAGATGGCCACTATGGAGCAGGTGGGCGTGTGCATTATGTTCAGGTAGACACGCCCGCTTGAGCCTTGGCCCTCCCGGCCCCCCTGGCCCGTCAAGGAGCGCCCCTCCTCGCCCCGGCCCCGTCGTCAGAGCGGCCTCACGGGCGACCTGGCCCCGCAGGCATCGCAGATGAGGAACATTATACGCTTCTCCTTCACGATGTGCGTGTCAGGCCTCTTGCAGACCGGGCATATAACGTAGTCCCTGAGGAATATCCTTATGAGCCTCTCTATGGTGTCTTCCTCGAAGACGCCCTGGAATATGGCCCTCGTGCCATCGAAGTAACCGGCCGTGGCGAGCTCCCTGGAGAAGAAGCGGAGGACGAATTCTGGCGGGCGGTTGACGGCATCGCATAGCTCCTTGAAGTTGTGGAATATCGTCCTCGTGCCGGCGATTGTTATCCTGGGCCCCGGTATCTCGAGGCGCTCCACCCGCTCGACGGGCCCCTCGGGCATCTGGGCGTAGGCCCGCTCCAACAGCGCCCTATACTCCGCCGGATTGCTCAAGCCACCACCGGGCGGGAGAGGGCATGGCGCCCAATAAAGGCTTGCGAGCTCCCTCTAAGGATAGCCCTTTAAATATGGAGGCTATCCCCTGCCGGGGTCGGGGAATGGGCGAGGAAGAGCCCGTAGAGCGAGCTCGGGGGGGCGGGGAGGAGCCCCGCATAGGCGTCTTCGTCTGCCACTGCGGCCTCAACATAGCCGGCGTTGTGGACGTGGCGAAGGTGGTCGAGTACGCAAAAACTCTCCCCCACGTGGTCTTCGCCGTGGACAACCGCTATATGTGCGCTGACCCCGGCCAGAAGCTCATAAAAGACGCCATAAAAGAGCACGGGCTCAACCGTGTGGTAGTGGCCGCCTGCTCGCCGAGGCTCCACGAGCCAACCTTCAGGCGTTGCGTGGCTGAGGCTGGCCTCAACCCGTATCTGTTCGAGATGGCCAACATACGCGAGCACTGCTCTTGGTGCCACCCCCACGAGCCTGAGGAGGCCACGGAGAAGGCAAAGGACATCGTGCGCATGGCCGTGGCAAAAGCGGCCCTCCTCAGGCCCCTCGAGCCCATAAGGGTGCCTGTAACGAACAAGGCGCTCGTGATAGGCGGGGGCATAGCGGGCATAAACGCAGCCCTGGCGCTCGGCAACGCTGGCTACAAGGTCTACCTGGTCGACCGATACGAGAGTATAGGCGGGAAGATGGCCATGCTCGACAAGACCTTCCCGACGCTCGATTGCTCGATATGTATAGAAGGCCCCCTCATGGTGGATGTGTATAGGCATCCCAACATAGAGCTAATAACTTATGCTGAGGTGAAGGCCGTAGAGGGCTACGTGGGCAATTTCAGGGTGCTCATAGAGAAAAAGCCCAGGTACGTGATAGCCGAGCGCTGCACGGGCTGCGGGGAGTGTGCAAAGGTATGCCCGATAGAGATACCAAATGACTGGGACATGTATCTCGGCGTTAGGAAGGCCATAGATGTGCCATTCGCCCAGGCCGTCCCACTCATCTATCGTATCGACAGGGACCACTGCATAGAGTGCTATAAGTGCGTGGAGGCCTGCGGGCCAAGGGAAGCCATAGACTTTAGCCAAGAGCCCGAGGAAATTGAGCTTGAGGTGGGCGCAATAATAGTGGCCACAGGCTTCGACATATATCTGCCATACGACGACCCGAGGTACGGCTACGGGCGCTATGACAACGTGATAACGGCCCTTGAGATGGAGCGCCTCCACGTAGCAGCCGGCCCGACGGGCGGGCAGGTCTTAAGGGCCTCTGATGGGCGTGTCCCGAAGAGCATAGCATTCATCACCTGCGTGGGCTCAAGGGACGTGAACAAGTACCCGTATTGCTCCGGGATATGCTGCATGTACACGCTGAAGAACGCCATACTCTTCAAGGAGAAGTACCACGATAGCGAGGTATACATCATATTCATGGACATGAGGACGCCCTTCAAGGGCTTCGAGGAGTTCTACCGGAGGGCTCGTGAGCTCGGCATGACGTTCATCCGGGGCAGGCCATCCCGCATAATAGAGGACCCGAGGACGAAGAACCTCATCATCCGTGTGGAGGACGTAACGCTCGGGCGTGTCCTCGACCTCGAGGTAGAGATGGTCGTGCTCTCCACGGCCGCCATACCGGCCAAGGGGGCCGATGAGCTGGCCCGTGTCCTGAACCTCTCCAGGGGGCCGCACGGCTTCTTCATGGAGGCCCACCCGAAGCTGAGGCCCGTGGACACGCCCGGGGATGGCATATTCATCGCCGGCTGCTGCCAGGGGCCGAAGGACATCCCTTACTCGGTCGCCCAGGGCGCTGCCGCAGCTGCGAGGGCCATGTCCATTCTGTCCAAGAAGGAGTGGGAGATAGAGCCCATAATAGCTGTAGTAGACCCGGATAAGTGCAGGAACACGAGGGTGAAGTGCGGCATATGCGCCACCAAGTGCCCGTACGGCGCCATAGAGGTGGAGGAGGGCAGGCCCGCCTACGTGGTGCCGGCGAAGTGCCATGGCTGTGGGACCTGCGTGGCCGAGTGCCCGGCAGATGCCATAACGCAGATGCACTTCACGGACGCCCAGATATTCGCCCAGATAAGGGCCGCTTTAGAGCGGGAGCCGGAGGACAAGATACTCGCCTTCTGCTGCAACTGGTGCTCTTACGCTGGCGCCGATTTGGCCGGGACGAGCAGGTTCGAATACCCGACGGACGTGCGCATCATCCGTGTCATGTGCTCCGGCCGGGTAGACCGCGATTTCGTGCTTGAGGCCTTCAGGAGGGGCGCCGGCATGGTCCTCGTGGCGGCC
>CAYUYX010000016.1:0-11675 GCA_964449495.1 uncultured Candidatus Bathyarchaeia archaeon | reverse complement strand
CCCGGGACCCCTGCCTTACCAGGGCAGTGCTCCAACCAGGCTGAGCTACCGGGGCCTTTTCGGGTGCTGGCGGGCGCGTGAGCCATATAACTCTTACGGCGTACGGGTCTGGCGAAATCTTAATAACCATGTTTACGCGCTGTGGGCAGGTGGCGGGCTTGGAGAACAAGACGGATATAGGCGTAAACATCCAGATGCTCAAGAGCTTCTTGGACAGGAGGACCATCAGGACCCTTTTAGGCCTCCTGACCCACAGGTGCCCTAAGGACGGGAAGAGCCTCCTCGAGACGTCCCTCGAGCTGATATCCGGCGTAAGGGAGAACGCCTGCTTCGTCTGCTCGCACATAGCCACCCCCCTCGTCAGGTGGGCCCTCTCGATGAGCTGTAGGCACCTCGAGATATCCATGGGCCAGCTCAGGGAGACGTTGAAGATGTCCCACTGGCGCCGGGGCATAACGAGCGTCATGAAGGGCATAGCGAGGTTCGGGGTAAGGAAGCCCTTCACGCCTGGGGCGCCCATCCTCGTCGTGTGGAACTACACCTGGGCCTGCAACCTGAGGTGCAAGCACTGTTACGCATCTGCGGGCCCGAGGCCGAGGCCGAACGAGATGGACACGAGGGAGGTCCTGAGGACCGTGGATAGGCTGGCCGATGCTGGCGTTACCATAATAGCCTTCTCGGGCGGGGAGCCCCTGATGAGGAAGGACATCTTCGAGGCCCTCGGGAGGGCCCGCGAGTACGGGGTTTTCACCGCCGTGGCCACCAACGGGACCTTGATAACGAGGGAGGTGGCTAAGAAGCTGAAGGACCTCGACCTCCTCTACGTGGAGATAAGCGTGGACGGGGCGAGGCCCGAGACCCACGATGCGTTCAGGGGGATACCTGGCGCCTTCGAGATGGCCGTGAGGGGCGTCAGGAACTGCGTCGAGGCGGGCCTCTGGACGCAGGTGGCCATGACGGTTACGAAGCACAACGTCTCGGAGCTCCCGGCCATGATAAGGATGTGCGAGGAGCTGGGCGTCCAGGGCCTCACCTGCTTCAACTTCGTCCCAACGGGCCGCGGGGTATTCATAGCCGAGAACGACCTGAGCCCGGGGGAGCGCGAGGAGGTCCTCAGGTACATGGTCAAGGAGGTCCTGAGCGGCCGTAAGATACAGATAGTCTCGACGGCCCCTCAGTACGCGAGGGTGGCCCTCGAAATCGAGGCGGCCCTCAAGTCGGGCGAGCTCGTGGTCCCGACCCACTTCTGGAACCCGAGGTTCTCCCAGGCCGTTGCGGGCATAACGGAGTTCATAGGGGGTTGCGGTGCCGGCCGCTTCTACTTCGCCCTGGACCCCGACGGGACGATAACGCCGTGCGTCTTCATGCCCGTCAAGGTGGGGAACATCAGGAGGATAAAGGATGTGGAGGACTTCTGGGCCTCCTGCGATGTCTTCTGGGACCTCAGGGACCGTGATAACCTGAAGCCCCACTGTGGTGAATGCGAGTTCCGCTTCGTGTGCGGGGGCTGTAGAGCCCGTGCCTACGGCTACTTCGGGGATTACTTAGCCCCCGACCCGGGCTGCGTGAACAACGAGGCAGCCTGGAGAGCGCTCCACGGGGCTTAGGCCCCCTCTCGACCATCATCGAGGACAGAGGCCTCCCCGCCCAGCTCTCTCGCCCACCCCATAAGCTTGCCTACCACGGGCTCGAGCCCCTCGACGAGGAGCTCTATCCTATCGGCCCCGTAATCGGCCTTGATGACGTGGGTGTTGTCCATGGCCCAGGAGGCGAGCGAGTACGCCTCATCGCATACCGGGAGCACGAGCCTTGCTTTTGCGAAGCCGGGGAGGAGCCTCGCCACCCTCGCCCTCAGCTCGTCCAAGTTGGTCCCGTAGAGGGCCGATATGGGGGTAGGCGCCTCCACAATCTTGGAGACGTAATCGAGCTTCCAGCCGAGCTCCTCCTGGTCGAGCAGGTCTATCTTGTTGAGGGCCGTTATCTTCGGCACCTTCTCCGCCCCTATCTCCGCCAGCGTGTCGAGGCAGCAGCGGAGCTTGCGCTCTACCTCATCTATGGGCTCGCTCACGTCCACGACCAGGATTATCACGTCCGAGAGGGCCGTCTCCTCGAGGGTGGAGTGGAAGGCCTCGATGAGCATGACGGGCAGCCTGTCTATGAAGCCCACGGTGTCTATGAGGAGGGCCACACGCCCGTCGAAGGGGGCCAAGCGGGTCGTGGTGGTGAGGGTCGTGAAGAGCGTCGGGCTTATCTGTACGTACTCGCCCGTCAGGGCGTAGAACAAGCTGCTCTTCCCGGCGTTCGTGTAGCCCGATAGGGAGACGGTGGGAAAGCCTATCTTCCTCCGCCTCTCCCTGTGGAGCTCCCTCCTCTTCCTTATGCGCCTCAGCTTCCTCCTTATCGTCGCTATCTGCTTCTTTATGGTCTCGTAATAGATATCGGCCTCGTACTTCCCGAGGCCCATGAAGCCCGGCTGCTCGCCCATCTTCGCCAGGCGGACCTTCTCCTTCGCCCTCACGAGCTCGTACCTGAGGCCCGCCAGCTTTACCTGGAGCTTCGCCTCCGTCGTGGTGGCCCTCTGGGCGAATATCTGGAGTATCAGCTGGAAGCGGTCTATGGCCTCGACGCCCGTGAGCTTGGCCAGGTTGTAGGCCTGTACGGGCTTCAGCTCGTTATCGAATATCACTACATCGGCCTTCAGGCGCTTCACCATCTCCGCCAGCTCCTCCGCCTTCCCAGAGCCTATCTGGTACTTCGGGTCCGGTTTCCTCACCTGCTCGAGCTCGCCCACGACCTCATAGCCGGCCGCCTCCGCCAGGGCCCTCAGCTCGTCCAAATGGGAGCGCTCGCCGGGGAGCCTTCGCTCGACGACGATAGCCCTTGGCTTCCTCAACGCCCTCCTGCCTCCGCCCTCCTCGCCCTCTCCGACATGGCCAGGATATACCCGAGCGTGAGGCCCCCGCCCGCCGCTCTCGGACCAGCGCCCCTGACCACGAGCTTAGCCTTCTCCTCTGTCTCCACGAGGAGCTTCAGGCCGAGGGCGTGCTCGAGCTTCCTCGCGAGAACGATATCGGGCTCCATCTTGCCGGCCTCGATGCGGCTTATGACGGAGGCCTTCTCCCCTATCATCTTCCCGAGCTCCTCCTGCGTCAGCCCCCTCGCCTCACGGGCAGCCCTGACCTTCTGGCCGAAGTCCTCCACGAGCTCAAGCCTCGTCGCCTGCTCGACCCTCGTGCCCGAAGGCGGCCTCGGCCTCTTGGGCCTCGTCGGCCTCTGTACCCTCGCCTGCGCAACGCCCCGTCTGGCCAGCTCGCCCCTCCTAAGCCTCCGGTATGACGTAGCGTAGGCGACGCAATCGGAGCAGACCACGAGTTCGGCCCCTTCTATATGGGCCAGGTAAGCGGGGCCGATTATCTCCCTGCCGCATACCTCGCATATCCTCATGGCCCACCGAGCTGGGCGGGGGGAGGTTATTAGCTCATGCCTCACCCGTGATGTGGTCGAGAGCCGTGGCTCCCCTGCCGCCCGAGTTCGTGAGGGCACTTGACCTGAGGCGTATAAGGGCTATCGCAGACTATCAGTTCGGCCCGGGGGCCGGCGAGGCCCTCTTTCCAGATGAGGTGGAGGTGGTGAGGTCCAGGAAGACGGGCCGTATAAGGCACATCTACCTAAATGGCTCCCTCCTTGCGACCGTTAGGGCTGAGGACGGCCTCCTCTCGCTCACAATCCACGGGGCTGAGAGACTCAGCTCCTTCCTGGGCGAGCGCCATAAGGTCGTCGTCTCGGAGGAGGCCGCCCCCTTCGTGGCCGAGGGGCGGAGCGCCTTCGCAAAGCACGTTCTCAAGGCCGACCCGGGGATAAGGCCGGGCGATGAGGTCCTCGTGGTGGCCCCAGATGGACGCCTCCTCGCCGTCGGACGGGCCGTTCTCTCCGGCCGGGAGATGCTGGCCTTCAAGCGCGGCGTGGCCGTCAAGGTCAGGGCTGGCGTTGGGGGAGGGCGGAGCTCCTCGGCTCCCGATGCCTTTAAGCCCGGAACCGGGTAGGGGGCACACGGGAGGAGGGCTCGGCTTGAGGAGGCCATCTCCGAGGGCCATGAGGAGGATGCTCAGGCGCATGGGCATGGAGATGACGCCCGTTGCGGGCGTGGAAGAGGTGGTCCTCCGCTTCCCGAGCAAGAACATCATCATGGAGGAGCCCGAGGTCCTCGTGGTGGAGGTCGGGGGCCAGCGCATATATCAGATAATCCCCGCCCGCATCAGGGAGGAGCCCGTGGAGGCGAAGAGGCCGGTCATACCCGAGGAGGACGTGCACCTCGTGGCCCAGCAGGCCGGCGTGAGCCTCGAGGAAGCAAGGGCCGCCCTCGAGGAAGCGGGGGGCGATTTGGCAAAGGCCATATTGCTCCTGACGGGCCAGGGCTGATGGCCCGGCCGCCCCGCTACTCCCCGAAGAGGGATGCCAGCACGTCCTGCCTCTCCATTATCCGCCCGCAGTAATGGCATCTCAGCCTCAGGGGCTCCTCGGACATCACGTAGAAAACGGGCTCCACAGGCTCCCTGCTGTTTGTTATACAGGCGGGATTCAGGCACCTTATTATGTTCCTTATGACCTCCGGGAGCCTCACCCTGTGCTTCTCGACGACCTGGTAATCCCTTATGATGTTTATCGTGGCTCTCGGGGCCACAAGGGCTATGCGGTCCACCTCCTCGCGGCTGAGCTCACGGCCCTCTATCTTCACGATGTCCTTCTTCCCCAGCTTCCCGCTCGGCACGTTCATGGCGACGGACACGATGTGGCCCTCCCGGCCCGTTATGCCGAGTATCCTGAGCACTATGAGGGCGTAGCCGGCCGTGATATGGTCTATCACCGTCCCCTCCCTTATCTTGGCCACCCTCAACATCCGCTCTTCAGCTTCCCCTCTCTCCACCATCTCCCCACCGTCCCCGTGGCCGCAGGGGCCTCTTAAGGACGTTGGCCTTTCTTTTATCCACCTCCCCGCCTCAACAGGCTCTTTTTTGCCAGGCTGGCGGGCAGAAGCGTTTTATCCCAGGTGCGCCCCGCCCATGGGGGTGGGTGCCCTGGGGTTCGAGGGACGCAGCGTGATATCCATAAGGGATTTCACTCGCCAGGAGCTCGACTACATCCTCGATGTGGCCGAGTCCATGGAGCCCCTCTACGAGCACGGCTCGGATATGCTGAGGGGCCGTGTGCTGGCCCTCCTCTTCTTCGAGCCGAGCACCCGCACACGCCTGAGCTTCGAGGTAGCCATGAAGAAGCTCGGGGGAGCAACCATAGGCTTCGCTGGCCCGGAGGCGGCCAGCATAATGAAGGGGGAGAACCTGGCCGATACCGTTCGTGTCGTGGAGAACTACGCAGATGCCATAGTGCTGAGGCACCCGCTTGAGGGCTCAGCCCGTTTGGCGGCGGAGCTCACGAGCAAGCCCGTGATAAACGCCGGCTCAGGCGCAGAGGAGCACCCCACCCAGGCCATGCTGGACCTCTACACCATAAGGCGGGAGAAGGGGCGCATAGACGGGCTCAACATAGCCCTCATGGGCGATTTACGCTACGGCCGCACCGTCCACTCCCTCGCCTACGCCCTATCGCTCTACGACGTACGCCTCTACCTCATCTCGCCCCCGGAGCTGAGGATGAGGAAGGAGGTGCTGGAGGAGATAAGGGACAAGATACCCGTCGTGGAAGCCAACGACCTATCGAGCGTCCTGCCCGAGCTGGACGTGCTCTATGTAACCCGTATCCAGAAGGAGCGCTTCGCCGACCCGCTCGAGTACGAGAAGGTCAGGGGCTCCTACCGCATAGACAGGGCGGCCCTGAGGGGCGCTAAGGAGGACCTGATAGTGCTCCACCCGCTCCCCCGGGTGGAGGAGATTGCGCCAGAGGTAGACCACACGCCCTACGCCCGGTACTTCCAGCAGGTGCGCTCCGGCGTGGTCGTGCGCATGGCCCTCTTGGCCCTCATATTGGGCGCCGTGAAGTAAGGCCATGCCGCCCCTCTGAAGGGCTTATATTCATCTGCTGTCTCCGGTAAGGAGAGCCGATGGAGTATGCCGGGGGCACGTGAGGAAGCCTTTGACCGGGTGGAGAAACTGATAGATAGGCGTAGGTGGCTTCGCCAGCAGTTAGCCGAACTGGAACATCGCTACGGCATGACCACTCACGAGTTCATGGTCTCGTGGTCCTCTGGCGAGCTTCTCGAGCCCGAGGACCCGGACTTACTTTCTGATTTCCTCAAGTGGGAGGCCCTGGCGAGCGAGTTAGAGAGGGTGGAGGAGGAGCTCAGGAGGATGTTGGTCGTTGTCCCGGGGGCCGGGGGTAAAGGTCGGGAATAGGCCCTCCTACGTGAGCAAGCTCTTAGCGAGGGCGTTCCCCCCTGGCTGTGGCGTGATTAAGGACTATCGGGTTAGGCCGGGGGACCCAGCAACCGGGTGGTTCAGACTTGTCTTCAAGCTGAATGATGTCGTGGTTCACGTGTTCGAGTTCCTGAGCGAGGGAACTGTGGTCAAATACGCCTACACACTCCTCGTGAAGTCCGAGGCTGTTTTGAGGTACGACAACGCCCCCCATCATGGGGGGCTGCCTACTTTCCCGCACCACAAGCACGTCAGGGGTGAGGTTAAGCCCCTTGAGACCCCTTCAATAGAGGAGTTCGTGAGGGAGACCGTGGGAATCGTCAGGGAGATTAGGAGTGGGCGGGAAGGACATTAAACTTCTTTCGCACGCCCGCTCCCGGTGTACGACCTACGGGCACGGGAGAAGCCCGGATGGTCTCACGGCCAGCCGCCCTGAGCGCCCGTGAGCGATGTGCGATATTCTCCCGCCCATCTTCCTCAAGAGATGTGAAGGCGGTAATCGAGGGGCAGGCTCTCCCCGGCAGAAAAGATTTTGGAGGGGAGGGGCTTAGCTCACGTAGTAACGGCGCCTGTCCACCAGCTCGGCCCTCTTGCCAGCGTTCCAGCGGGAGACCCGGCTGTAGTAGCCCGTAACACGGCTGTACCACTCCACGCCCTCGTAGCCGCACCTCGGGCAGCGCTCCTGGAGGCCCGCCTCGGTCGCCCAGCACCTCGGGCACACCGTGTAATCGAGCGTGTGGGCGAAGTAGGAGATGTTCGTCTTCGTGGCTATGCGCTTCGTGAGCTCCCAGAGGGCCTTTGGCTCCGGCCTCCGCTCGCCCAGCCACACGTGGGCTATGGCCCCGCCCGTGGTAAGGGGGTGGAAGCTCCCCTCTATCGTGAGCCTGCGCATGAGCGGTATATCGGCCGATGGCCTGACGTGGGAGCTGTTCGTGTAGTAGACTGCGCCGGTACGCCTATCGCCCTGCACGACGGCCTCATCGCCGAACTCCCTCAGGTCTATGAGGGCCAGCCTGTGGGCGCAGCTCTCGGCTGGCGTCTGGAGGAGAGCCCACCTGAGGCCCGTCTCCTCTGCGTACTCCTGGCAAGTCCGGCTCATGAAGCGTATGACCTTCAGGCCGAAGCGCCAGGCCTCACGGTCCTCGTGGAGCTCGAAGCCGGTGTGGGCCTTCAGCATCTCGTTCAGGCCCACGAAGCCTATGTTGTGCCAGGCCCTATCGAGCGGGTAGTAGGTATCGCCGTTCCCCACGTCCATGGCGAGGAGGGGGAGGCGCCCGCTCTTCAGGGCCTCAGCCACTATCCGGCGCCTTATGAGGAGGCTCTCCTTCGCCAGCTCCATGCGCTCGGCCAAGATATCGAATACCGCATCGTCGTCCCCCCTCGCCTCGTAGGCTATGCGGGGCAGGTTAACGGTCGTGTAGTGCAGGCAGGTCGTCCTAATGCGCCCCTCGTAGAAGTCCTCCTGGTCCCGCTCGTCGTCCTCGCTCCCGAAGAGGAGGAGCCTGCAGCACTGGCTATGGCATATCTTGGGCATGTAATCCGGCAGCTGGTTGAGGAAGTAGGGCGTCCCGAACTTGGCGGCCAGGGCCGAGACGAGCAGGTAGTCTTCCTCGCACTTCTTCAGGCTCTCCTCCGTGAGCTTGACCTCCAGCTTCGGGAAGTTGAAGGGCTTGCCGTGCCAATCGCCATGCATATACACCCTCACGATGGCCCTGAAGAAGGCCCTCGCCTCCTCGGCGAAGTCCCCGTAGGTCAGCCCCTCGCTCACCTTCCCGCCCGGCAGGATGGCCGGGAGCTCGGCAACGAAATCAGGCACGTCTGGCTGGACGGCTATGGAGCTGAAGACCGTCTGGCCACCACGGGCCACGTACATCTGCTCCATGTTATATATGAACATCTGGGCCGCCTGCTCGAAGACCCTCTCGGGCTGGCCGGCCAAGAAGGGCGCCAGGAATATGTTGAAGTACTCCAGGCCCTGGCCCCCGGCGCAGTGGACCTGCATGGCGCCAAGCCACTCGCACATGTGGGTTATGGCCACCTCCCAGTGCTTGGCCGGCCCAGCCACAGCGGAGTGGAGGCCCGTCCCATCTATGGAGAGGCCGTGCCTGAGGACGAAGCGGGGGTCGTGGCTGAGGCAGAAGGGGCGTCCGACGGACCAGTACTCAAGGTCGTGGATATGGATGAGGCCCCTCATGTGGGCGTCCGCTATGTGGGGCGGCATGGTGAGGAGGGCGTGCTCTATGAAGAGCCTGTCCGCAGCCCACTTGTGGATGCTCTCCGGGTTGACCATCTGGTTGGCGTTCTCGTTGAGGCCCCTCCTGAGGAGCTCTTCCACATCGTGGACGGGCATGCCCACCCTCGTGTAGCGTTTCCTGGCCTCCTCGAGGCCCCGCTCCAGGAGGGCGTAGTTCACGAGCTCTCGGATGAGGGGGCCGGAGAGGAACTTCAGGCCCGCACGGGCGACCAGGTCCGCTACCTCCCTGGCTACGTCCTCCGCCGTCGCCCTGTCCACGCCGGCCTCCCTCACGAGCGACCTCACTATCCTCTGCGGGTCGAACTCCTCTATGGTGAGCTTGGAGGTCCGCACCCTCGGGAGCAGCCTCTTGACCTCCACCTCGCTCAGGACCGCCTGGCCAGCCAACACCTCCCCCGCACCAAGTACCCGTAAGGCTGCCCTCCCATCCATGTGCCTTCGCACAAGCCTGTTATCTTTCCCGATGTGCTTATCATGAGTTTTACATGTTTGTGTATAACGAATTTTCTGGTCAGGCGCACGAGACCTCGCCACGCTCGCTCACCCCCCGAGCTCCTGCACGTATCCCCCCGCCTTCCTCACGAGCCTCGTGATGCTGCTCACCCTCCCGCAGGACGGGCACTTCGGGAACCTCCCCCTGAAGGCCCTCCCGCAGGCAGAGCAGTAGGTGAGTTCCGCTGGATAAGCGAGGGCACCCACGCCTTTCCTCAAGGCCCTTAACGTCATTTCTACCAATTCCTCGGCTGTAAGACCTCCCATACCCATCTCGTCCGGCGTGAGGAAGAGGAGATGGCCTCCCGTGGCCCCGGCGTGTAACACCGTCTCGAGCTCTAACCTCTCCTCGATATCCACATCAGCTCCATCGGGAAGCATGGTCCCGGATGTGTAGGCTGGCCTCTCCCTCGGCCCGAACGTCTTGACGCCCGCCCATCCGTACTTCTCGACATCGAGCTCTGCGAGCCTTCTGGCCACATCGCCCACAGGGGATGCGGATAACACACACCTGAGGTCGTGCTGGCTCCAGCACCCCTCCAGGCTCGTCTTGAGCCTCCCGAGGATTTCCCTCGCCATACTAAGCCCGTTCTCCCCCTCGTGCGGGGCCTCCTCCGTCAGGGCCAGACACGCCTCCGGGAGGCCGACGAAGCCTATTGGATATGATATGCCCTTGCTCCTCATGTACTCCTCACCTCCGCCCTGCGCCATCAATATCGGCATTAGCCTCTTCTCGCCCCTCTTGCTCAGGGAATCCCTCCTCTGGAGGGAGGCCCTCACGGCCACATCGAGCATGCCGTCGAGCACGGAGAAGAAGCGGTCCACACTCCCCCGGGCCTCGTAGGCGGCCCTCGGCAGGTTGAGGACCACGCGCCCAGCCCTCCCGGTGCGGAGGATGTCGAGCTCCCAGTCCCCCGTCCAATCGGCCCCATGCCTGGAGCCATCGAAGGCGACGGCGAAGGGGCCATCTCCTCCCGTGAAGACCGGGAGGCCCGTCCGGGCGGCGAGCTCGTGGGCGGCTAAGAGCAAACCGTCATCACTTACCTCGCCGGGCTCCACGTGGATAACGAGGCCGAGAGATGGGCACGGGGCCCCAATCCCCAACAAGGCCTCTACCACGGCCCTTGCGATGAGCTTCGCCTCCTCCTCGAGTTCCGAGCAAGCTATGGTCTCGCCTCTCGGCCCGGGCGCCTCTACCTCCGAGAGGAAGGAAGGAATGGAGAACTCGAGGCCTATGGTGATGACGTGCCTTCTCCCCGCTGCGGCCGGGCGGGAGAGCGCCATCAGGAAGCTCGCAAGGGCCTTCCCGACCTCCCGCTCCGCAAGCCCTCTCGCAAAGGGGGCCAGGAACACGTTGAAGAAGGGGAGCACCTGCTCGCGCCACACCTCGCTCGAGCAGGTGGAGACCATGAGGACCACCATCTGCAGGGCATCGTAGATGTTCTCCGGTGTTCTCGGGGCGGAGCAGGCCCAGGACGCCAGGAGCTCCCCGGAGAACAAGCGCCTGAGGTCATGGAAGAAGTTTGTGGGCCCGAGGGACCAGTGGCCCAGCCCCTCTATGTGTATGGACCCCGAGAGGTGTGCATCCGCCACGTCCCGCTGGAGGACGCCGATGAGCACGTACTCCTCAAGCACCTTCTCGCACGTGGTCTCCCTCACCACGCCGGAGGGGGATGTGGAGAGGAGGACGCTCGTGTCGTAAACGGGCATGCCCACCCTCGTCATCTTGTGCCTGTACTCCTCCAGGCCCTTCTCGAGGAGGATGGCGTTCACCACCTCCCTTATGAGGGGGGCCGTCAGGTAGCGCACACGCATCATCATGAGCCTTTCCTCCGCCTCCCTGGCTATACTCTCCGCCAGCTCGACGGGGACATCGGCCTCCCTGACGAGCGATTCCACTATCTTGCTCCTATCGAACTCCTCTATGGCGAGGCGAGATGTCCTGACGACCATCTTCCTCCGGCGTGATATCCTCTCCTCCAGGCCCTCGAGCACGCTGTGGGCTATCCTCCCGAGGTCCGTTATCTCGTACCGCCCGTCCTCCGAGTTAGGCCTCACGAGCCCCGCCTTCACGAGCGTCTTCAGGTGGTAGGCAAATCGCCCGGCATCCCTATCAGGGCTGAGGCGCAGGCTCCTCATCATCTCCGTGTACGACATGGGTCCCCTGGCCAGCAGGCCCAATATGCGGGCGCGGAGCGGAGAGGCCATGGCCTTGACGACCCTGAGGTTCGGCGGCGTCCTCAGCCCTGCTCCCCACATGACCATACGGGCTCAGGCCGAAGAGCCGTGATAAGTAAGGGCTTGATATGGAAGAATATACCTGAGAGGGTAAGGCGAATATTTCCCGCTACTCTATTTGCCTCTTACACCTCCCCAAATCCCGCGGGGGCCCGGGGCAGATTTCTCCTCTAAAATCCTGTATATACAAGGTTGAGTAAATCCCTCTGGAAAAAGCTTATCTAAATCGCCAAGGACGATGCCCGGGGGCCGTCGGCTAGCCAGGCCGAGGCTGCGAGGCTTGGGCCCTCGCGACCCCGGTTCAAATCCGGGCGGCCCCACCA
>CAYUYX010000015.1:0-11699 GCA_964449495.1 uncultured Candidatus Bathyarchaeia archaeon | reverse complement strand
ACCTAATGGCCAGGCATGGTGGGCCAGCCGGCGATTTAAGCTTGTCGGCTGCCCCGGTCTCCTCCCGTCTCGATGCGGTAGAGGTCCACGGCCACGACCCTGAACCTCCGCTCGTGGGAGGGCAAGGTGGCTGGCAGCCTCAGCCTCATGGGTATCACGTGCGTTATCCGCCCCCCGAGCCCCTCGATGAAGGCCCGGAGGAAGTGCCTGTTCTCCTCACCGGATTTGTGGAGCGAGTATACAACTGAGCACGTTTCTATGGCTTTTGCGAGGAACGGCCTGTCGGCCCCCCGCCTCCTCACGCCGAAGGGCGGGTTCTGAATAGCCGTATCAAAGCGCCCCCTCACGGCACCTATGTCCGCTACGGCCCAGAACGTCCTATCTGCTACGCCGAGGCGTCTTGAGGCGTCAGCTGCCACCTCCACGGCATCCTCGTCCAAATCGACGCCGAGGGCCTCCCTGGCCCCGAGGATTGCGGCCCCTATGGCCAGACGCCCCGTCCCGCACCCGAGGTCGAGGACCCTCTTGCCCTCTACGTCCCCGAACGTGAAGGCGGCCAAGAAGAGGATGTCCGCCGCCAGGTCGGCCGGTATGGTGTACTGCTCCAGCTTCGCCACAGGGCTCGGGTGCGGCGGGATGGCCTCGAGCGCCCTCACGAGCCAGGAGCGGCGAACCACCCTCTCTCGCAAAGCTCCTCCCACCCCAATAGGCCGAGGGCTACCTCGAGCTCCGGGAGCGTCAGGAGGGGTTTCCCGAAGGCCCCGGCATCCTCAAGGCTGAGCCTCGGGCAGGCCGTATTCACGAATGCATCTACATCCGTGAAATCGGCTAAGTACTCCGGCCTTACCTCGTCCGCCGCCATGAGAAAAGCCTTCTTCCCCGCTCCTCTCACGAGCTCGAGGGCTCTCAGGGCCATGTCCATGTTCATCTGGCCCGGCTTGAGACTTATTATTATGCCAAAGCGCTCGGCCTCCCTCGCCTCCTCTATGCTCGCATAACGCCTGGCGAGAGCCCTCCTCGCCTCCTCCTCAAGCCGCTTCGCCACGCCCTCGTAGGGGTTTGCCACGGCGGTCGGTTTCCCCGTGGCCACTGCGACGCCAAGGGCATGGAAATCGCTCCCCACGACGAGGAAGGCTTCCACATCCGCTTCTATGTTCCTCACGGTCGTGTAATCGCAGCCGAGGACCTGGCCATCGTAGAGCGCCCGCCCCCCGGCTTTCCCGACGAGGGCATCGTGGCCCGCCCGTTCCACGAGCTCGACCACATCCTCGAGCACGTGGATGTGCTGGACGATGGTGGCCACGCCAATCGGGCCGTAGGGCCTGAGGAGCTCGAGGGCCTTCTCGACCACCGGGCGCACGTCGAGGTCCATCCTCGCCTCGAGGAAGAGAATGGCGATATCATCGGGCCCCCTAAGGCCGGGTATCCTGGCGTGGCCATAGTGGGCTATCATGTCTGCCCCGAGGGCTGACGCAGCGCAGATGGCCAGGTCGCAGGCCCCGTGGCAGGGGCTTGTGTGGAAAATCGGTATGGCCCCGGCTTCCTCAACGGCCCTCGCCACCGCAGCGGCGTAACGCCTGAGGCCGAATGGCATCTGGATGAGCACCTTCCCCGCCCTCAAGCGCCTTACCTCGGAGGCCAACGTCTCGAGCTCTAAGTCGTACATCGGGCCTTCCCTTACGCCGACCATTTATTAAGGTCCCGTGGCCATCGTATGCCGATGGAGGTAGGCATTCTAACCCGGAGCCCGAGGGCCTGGTGCTCAAGACAGCTCTACGAGGCCTTCAGGAAGCTCGGCGCCCGTGCGCTCTTCCTCTCCTTCAAGAGGCTCTCCGGCCGTGTAGGCCTCGGGCCAATAGCGTCGCACAGGCCCTCGGGCCCTATGGACATATCGGACCTCGACGCCATCGTCGTGCGCCCCATCGGGCGAGGCTCCCTCGAGGAGATAATCTTCAGGATGGACCTGCTCAGGCGCTTAGAGGCATCCGGCGTCGTGGTGGTGAACCCCGCCGAGGCCATAGAGATATGCTCCGACAAGTACAGGGCCCTATGGCTCATGGAGCTGGCCGGCCTGCCCGTCCCGAGGACGGTGGCGACGGAGAATGTCCGCTCCGCCTTAGAGGCCTTCTGGGAGCTGGGCGGGGACGTGGTGGTAAAGCCCCTCTTCGGCTCCAGGGGCGTGGGCAGCGTGCGCGTAACCGACCCGGAGACGGCCCTGCGGGTCTTCAGGGCCATAGCCTTCCAACACGGCGTGATATACATGCAGAAGTTCGTGCCACACGGCCCGCACGACATAAGGGCGTTCGTGGTGGGAGGCGAGGTGGTGGCGGCCATGCGCCGGGTATCCGAGCGCTCCTGGAAGAAGAACATAGCCCAGGGCGCAAGGCCGGAGCCCCACGAGCTCACGCCGGAACTGGCCGAGCTGGCCGTAAGGGCGGCGGAGGCCGTCAAGTGCGAGGTAGCCGGCGTTGACATACTGCCTGGGCCAGAAGGCCCCATCATAACGGAGGTGAACAGCCAGCCGGGATGGGAGGGCCTACAGAGCGTCTCGAAAAGCGATATAGCCATGAGAATAGCGTCCTACGTGATATCCAAGGCCAGGGCATGATATATCAGCTTTTGCAGGCTCAGGAGAATGCATGGAGAACCTTTTATTAATTCTCATCGGGAAGAAGGGCCAGAGGTATGCCGAGATGGCGAAGGCCTACGACAAGATAAAGGTGAGGCATGGCGATAGGTGTGTTGAGCTAACAGCCCTCTTCGACACCGGGGCCGGAGGGAGCTACCTGAGCGACGAGGTGGCCGAGAAGCTCGGCTACAAGCCCTACCCAGAGCCCAGGCGCATCCCCCTGGCCGTGAGGGGCCACGAGGCAGAGGTCATAGGCTACGTGCCGGAGGCGGAGCTGGAGATAGCGGGCCACATGCTCCCCGAACTCGAGAGCCTGGGCGTGATAAGGGGCCTATACGTGGAGGCCATAATAGGGCGGGACCTCATAGAAAAATATGGCATAACGCTTGAGGAGGGCCGGATAGGCTTCAGGGAGGTGCCGCCCAGGGCATCGCTGTTCCCACTTGGCCGATTATGAAAAACTTAATTATGCCCGGTGTTCGGGATTAGAACGGAGTGCCGTATGGAGCTTGAGAACCTCGTGCGAGTCCATCCCAAGCGGTGTGGCGGCCAGCCCACCGTCATGAACTACAGGGTCCCGGTTAGGATAATATACGAGCTGGCAGATGCCGGCTACTCGCCCGAGGAAATCGTATGGCTCTACCCCTTCCTCCGGTTGGAGGTGGTGAAGGGCCTTTTGGCCCATAGGAAGGAGGTGGAGGCCTTAATCAGGGAGCACGAGAAAGGAAGATGATGGGCCAGGGGTGCCCCAGAGCCAGGCTACTGCTCGATGCGAATATCAATATACTGGTGTACTTCGGGCTGAGGGACAGGTGTTATGATGTGGAGTGGCTCACCGGTGCCAAACGTGAGTGGCTGAACGACCAATTGATTAGATACGCTATAAGGGAGGGGCGTATCCTGCTGACGCACGATAAGGAGTTCCATGAGGGCTTGCCGGACGAGCTGGTGAGGGCGGCCTCGGTCATAATCCTGGATATCCACCCTGGCTCTATACGCCTGTTAACAGAGGTATTAGAGGCATTCTTAGATGATGCTATAGAGATATTGAGGAGGAGAGAGGCCTCGGTCGTTCTATTAAGCCCTGACGGCGTTAAGAAGGTCGTGTAGAGGGCCGCATAGCCCCGCAACGCCCTATCCGCCTCTCTACGGGCTTAAGGTGGCCCCTAATGGGCAGTCATTTGTCCTTATGGCCCAGCCCTTCTCCGGCACATCGAGCACCGAGAATGGGGAAATCGATGTCCTCTTATAAGCTTATGGAGGGCATGATGGAGCTATCGCCCGTTCCCCCGGCATGGCGGAGCGCTCGTTACTTCACGGCTACGTGGGCTCTCCGACATATATCGGCCAGCCACCTCCTCAGCTCCTCGTCCATATCGGGGGGCAGCCATATCTCCACGCCCAATACCTCGCCCTCCTCATCGATATCTATGACCACGTTATCGCATATCGGCTCGCTCCTACGGACCTTGCCCCTCCCGAGCCTTATGTAGAGGACGTTGACCTCCTCGTCGAACTCTGGTGAAGCCGTACCTCAGCGCCCTCCTACGACCTTTAAGGGATTTGTCAATGTGGCGATTACCTCATCCTCGGATACGCCCCGCTCACTCATCCTGGTCCGTGCGTGCCGTGAGAGCCCTATCCCCAGGGCCCGGCCCTCCTCAGCTTAGCTATGAAGTAGCCATCGCAGGCGTGGAGGTGCGAGTACAGCCTCTGGCAGGCCCCAAGCCCCCTCAGGCCGGGCGAGCCCAGGAAGGGCTCAGCACGCTCAAGCTCGAAATCCGGGTGCGTCCTGAGGAAGCGCTCTACAACGAGCTCGTTTTCCTCGACGAGGAGGCTGCAGGTGGCGTAGATGAGCGCTCCCCCGGGCCTCACGTGCTCTGCGCAGGCGTCCAGCATCCTGGCCTGTATGCGGGCCATGTTCCTGGCCGATTTGGGCCTGAGCCTCCACCTTGCGGAGGGCGCTCTCGAGAAGGCGCCCGTGCTCGTGCACGGCGGGTCGAGCAGCACGATATCGGCCTTCAGGCGCACGGGGAGCTCGAATCTCGCATCCGAGAGAACGGAGAGGGCTATTTTAACACCCATTCGCCCCGTGAGGGTTCTCCACACCTTCATCCTGCGCTCTGAGAAATCGACCGATATTATCAGGCCCTTATTGCCCATCAGCTGGGCGAGGTGGCTCGTCTTTGCGCCCGGGGCAGCGCATACGTCCAAGACGGCGTGGCCCGGTTCCGGCCCAGCTACCTCGACGGCCAGGCAGCTCGCCTTATCCTGTATGTAGAAGAGGCCCTCCCGGTATGCGCTCGTGAGGACGAGGGGTTTCTCGGCCTCCAACACCTCATATACATGCCTTAGCCCCTCGACGGCCCTCAGCTTGACCCCCTCGAGCTCTAAGGAGCGCAGAACCTCTTCTTCAGGAGCCCTGAGGGTGTTGACCCTTATGTACGTGGGCTGCCTCTCCATCGAGGCCCTCAGGACCGCAAGAGCCAGCCGCCTCCCAAGGGACCTGTAGAGCTGTTCAAGTAGCCACCTCGGCACCCCGAGCTCGAGGGCGAGCCTATCGTCGCCCTTCTTCCCGGAAAGGGCATCTTCAGGCGCCAGGACCGTACAGCGCCCTATGGCTTCCTCAAACGGCCTCAGGGCCTTGTGGCCAAGGACCTCACGTCCTGCTCTCACGAACTCTATGAGCTCACCCACATCGGCCTTCTCTATAGCCGCCCTATAGGCGAGAAGTCTCAAGAAAGCCCTTATTCTCGGCCTAACAGACATCAAATCGGCTTCTTCCTCGAGCGCCAGGGAAACGAGCTCGTCCACGAGGCCGAGGCGTTTGAGCGTCTCAACGACGAGCCTGTGGGCTAAGCGTATGACATTTGGTTCTCTAACGCCGAGCTTCTGTACGGCTTCTGCGAGGGCGAGGCGCTCCCCCTTCCCCTCTGCCTCAACGGAGGCCAGGGCCTCTATTGCCAGCTCCACCGCCCTCATCATCATGCCAAGACTTTTACGGCGGCCTCGCTATAAGAGAACAGGTCATGCGGATGGCTCAGACGAGGCTGTCGGACTTCATGGAGGTGAGGCGGGAGCTTAAGAAGAGGCCTCCTCCAGAGCCCAAGTTCCCGACGAGGGAAGAGCTCGCCTCCTTTTCCCCCGAGGAGCCAGAGGAGCTGGGGAGGGCCTACCTCATAGATGTCAGCTACGATGGCAAGAGGGGCTGTGCGAGGCTGAAGCTCTACGAGCCGGGGGAGCAGAAGGTGTACGTCTGGTACGATAAGACGGGCCACAAGCCCTACTGCCTTACGGATATCAGCCCGGGCGAGCTGGCGAGGCTCCCGGCCGTCGTCAAGCACACCGGCTACGACCACGCAGAGACGGTGGAGAAGCTGGACCTCCTGAGGGACAGGCGCATAAGGCTGACGAAGGTGGTGGCGAAGGACCCCCTCTCGATAGGCGGGAGGCCGAAGGGCTGCATAAGGGATTTGATAAAAGAGGAGGCTAAGCGCATCCTCGGTTATGAGGCTGGAGTGTGGGAGGCCGCCATCAAGTACCACGAGTGCTACATATACGATAATGGCCTCTTGCCGGGAATGCCGTACAGGATATCGGGTGGCCGTCTCCTCCCCGCATGGGAGAAGCCAAAGGCCATAGACGAGCTCCAGGCAGCTCTCTCCGGCCAGCCAGAAGAGCTGAGGAAGAAGGCTCTCGAATGGGCTACGCTGTTGGAGTGCGAGGCGCCCGAGCTCAGGAGGGTTGCCCTCGACATAGAGGTCTTCACGGAGATGCCGACGAGGGTGCCGAACGCCCACGAGGCTCCCCAGCCCATAATATGCGTGTCCCTGGTCGGCTCGGATGGCCTCGAGCGTGTCCTCTTGCTCAGGAGGCCCGGCGTGGAAGAGGGCGATTTCAATCTCCCCGAGCACGTGAGGGTGGAGTTCTACGAGGACGAGCGGGAGCTCCTCCTGGCCATCTTCGGGGCGCTCATAGATTACCCCGTGGTCATAACCTTCAACGGGGACGACTTCGACCTCCGCTATATATTCCACAGGGCCGAGCGCCTCGGCTTCACGAGGGACGAGATACCCATCGAGCCCGGCCGGGACAAGTACTCGCTCCGCTACGGCATACACATCGATTTGTACAAGCTGTTCAGCATAACGGCCCTCCAGGTGTACGCCTTCGGCAAGAAGTACGAGAGCGTCAGCCTCGACGAGCTCGGGGCCTCCCTCCTCGGGGTTAGGAAGGTCGAGCTATCGAAGCCCCTCTCCGAGCTGAGCTACGCCGAGCTGGCCAGCTATTGCTATAGGGACGCCCTGATAACGCTCAAGCTCACGCAGTTCGACGACGACCTCGTGATGAAGCTCGCCATCCTCCTCAGCCGGATAAGCAAGATGCCCATCGAGGACGCCACCCGCTTGAGCGTGTCGAGGTGGATACGCTCCTTCATGCAGTTCGAGCTGAGGAGGATGGGCGCCCTCATCCCGAATCCGGCCGATATATTGGCCGAGAAGGGCAAGACGGCCACGAAGGCCATGGTGAAGGGGCGCTACATGGGAGCCATCGTGGTGAAGCCCAAGCCCGGCATCCACATGGACGTGGTGGTGCTGGACTTCGCATCCCTCTACCCATCCGCCATAAAGACCTGGAACCTCAGCTTCGAGACGGTCAGGTGCCCGCACCCTGAGTGCAGGGATAACCTCGTGCCGGGCCTGCCGCACTGGGTGTGCAAGAAGCGCAGGGGCGTGTCGAGCCTCCTCATAGGCTCCCTCAGGGACCTCAGGGTCTACTGGTACAAGCCGAGGTCCAAGGACAAGAGGCTCCCCAAGCACGTGAGAGATTGGTATAAGGTCGTCCAACTCACGTTGAAGGTGATATTGAATGCGAGCGCTGATTACGAGGAGCCCGTGGTGCTCATGGCTCCAGACGGGGATGTAGTAATCATGAGCATAGGGGAGTTCTTCAAGCTGTGCGCTGGCCAGTATGGCTTCTTCCAGACGTATTTAGGCCGTGTATCGAGGCCCACGGGCTGGAAAGCTCTATCCGTGGATACGAGCACCGGCAAGCTGTCCTTCGGGGACATATCGTATGTGATAGAGCACGATTATGAGGGCTTGCTCCTCGAAATAGAGCTCAGGTCGGGGAGGAAGTTCAAGGTCTCACCAGACCATAGCGTCCTAACGCTTGACCCATCCACGGGGTCGATAGTTCCCGTAGAAGCCGACGAGCTCAAGCCGGGCGATATGGTATTAGTGCCTACCTATGTGCCAAATGGGCGTGAGCGGCCTATTGCCAGGTTAAATCTGGTCAGGGAGTTCCTGAGGCTGCCTCTGCGCCACGTAGATGATATCATGGTGATTATACCAGATGGCCTCCACGCCCGGAGGAGGAAGACGCTAATAAAGGTATTGGAGGCCCTCTCGGATGGAAGGCCTCGTAACACAACCGAGATAGCGCATGAGGCGTCCATCGACCCGAGGACGGCATCAGAAGCCCTCCGGACGCTCAAGGAGAAGGGGCTTGTGGTTCAGCTCACGGATAAGAATAACTTGAAGACGTATAAGATAAGCTCCAGGGGAGCGAGGACATTAGAGCTCCAGAAGGCCTTGAGTAGTAAGCTGAGGAGGAGAAGGGGAAGGAGGGGCTATTACTATATCATGTTGAATGAGCTAAGGCCGTTCACGAGCTTGATAGATGATGAGCTCGTCAGGGATTGGCGACTTTGCTTACACGGACGTGGGAGGGCCAGGCACAAGATTAGGGCCCTCGTGGAGCTGAGCGCGGAGTTCGCCAGGCTGCTCGGCTATTACGTGGCCGAGGGGCATTGCAGGGCCTACGAGAACAGGACGGGGCATATGACGTACTCGATAGTCATATATAACGAGGATGAAGAGCTCTTGGAGGACGTAGCGAGGTGCGTTAAGGCCTCATTGGGCATCGAGCCGAGGCGTGGCACGAGATATATCGCCGTGAATTCAAAGATAGCCTACGTCTTATTCAATGAGGTGCTCAGAATGGGCAGGCGTGCCGAGGAGAAGAGAATACCCCATATATTGTTCAATGCGTCTAAGGAGTTCAAGATGGAGTTCTTACGTGCTTACTGCAGGGGGGATGGCAACTTCGGGAGGTCAGAGGTCAAGCTCACGACAAAGAGCGAGGAGTTAGCGAACCAGCTAATCATATTGCTGGCCCAGCTCGGAATCAAGGGCATCTCCACGTCAAGGGAGGGGACCGTATATAGGATATGGGTGCGTGATGATAGGCTTGCCCGAAGGCCCGCCAGGAGGAGGACATACGCATATGTTATCCCCAACGCCCTCGTAAGGGAGATGGCGGAGAGGCTCCGCATGTTCAGCTACGTCTATAAAGATGGTAAGAACCTCGGGCTTGAGCGGGCACGCACCCTGCTCAAGGAGTATAGGGCCAGATTTGGGGATGACCCTAAGGCCAGGGCGTTGAGCATACTGTTGAATGGCGATGTGGCCCTCGACAGCGTGAAGCGCACTAAATGGGTCAGGCCGACCAATGGCGCCGTATACGATATATCGGTAAATGGCCATGAGAACTTCGTAGGAGGGTTCGGCATGGTATGCCTGCACAATAGTTATGGCGTCTTCGGGGCCGATATCTTCGAGTTCTACTGCCCGCCGGTGGCGGAGAGCACGGCCGCAATAGGGCGCCACGCCATAACGTCTGTTATAAAGCGCTGCGAGGAGATGGGGATGGAGGTGCTCTACGGCGATACGGATAGCGTCTTCCTTGCCAACCCCGGCGAGGAGCGGATACAGGCCCTTATAGATTGGGCCGAGGAGGCCCTCGGCATGGACCTCGATGTGGATAAGGTGTACCGCTACGTGGTCTTCTCGGAGCGCAAGAAGAACTACCTCGGCGTCCTCGTGGATGGAAGCGTGGATGTCAAGGGCCTGACGGGCAAGAAGAAGCACGTGCCGAGGCTCATAAAGGAGGCCTTCGAGAGGGTCGTCCATGAGCTCGCCCTGGTGGAGAGCCCAGAAGACCTCGAGGCCGTGAAGGAGAGGGTTAAGGCCATCGTGAGGGAGTACTACAATCGGTTAAAGAAGCGGCAGTTCGAGCCAGAGGATTTGGCCTTCCACGTTACGCTTGGGAAGGAGCCGGAGAAGTACACGAAGACCACGCCTCAGCACGTGAAGGCCGCAAGGGAGCTGAAGAGGAAGCTCGGCCGGGAGCTCAAGGCCGGAGATATAATATCCTTCGTGAAGGTAACGCCCAGGAAGAGCGATGGAGATGTAATCGATGTCCTCCCCGTCGAGCTGGCCACTAAAGAGGACGTGGACGTGGACAAGTACATCAGCTTCCTCGAGTCGACCTTCGAGCAGATACTCGATGCGCTCGGGATGAGCTTCAGCGAGGTCGTCGGCCTCACCCGGCTCGAGAGCTTCATGTCTTAAGCAGGGCGCTCAAGAAGGCCAAAAAGGTGGAGAAGTCTTTCAGAGGAGCGCATAGGCGATGAAGAGCGGCAGGAGCGTTATCGATACTATGCTGACGAGCTTCACGAGGATGTGGAGCGATGGGCCGGCCGTGTCCTTGAGCGGGTCGCCCACCGTATCGCCTATCACGGAGGCCTTGTGCGTGTCCGTCCTCTTACCCCCGAAGTGGCCGTATTCTATGTACTTCTTTGCGTTATCCCAGGTGGCGCCGGTGTTGAACATGAAGGTGGCGAGGACGGCGCCGGTTATCGTGCAGGAGAGCAGGAAGGCCGTTAGAGCCCAGGGGCCGAGGATGAAGCCCACAACTATGGGCATGAGGAGGCCCACGAGCGTTGGGGCCACCATCTCCCTCAGGGCGTACTTCGTGCTTATGTCCACGCACCTGGCGTACTCTGGCACCGCCTTGCCCTCCAGCAGGCCCGGTATCTCCCTGAACTGGCGCCTGACCTCCTCCACCATCTTGTAGGCGCCACGCCCGACCGCCCTTATGGCGAGGGCGGAGAAGAGGAAGGGCGTTACGGCCCCGAGGACGGCGGCGGTTATGAGCACCGGGTCGGCCACCACGAGCCGCTCCGCCACGTCCTTGAGGCTGGCGAGGTGGCCGAGATGCGGGTCGAGCTTGGCGGCCTCGCACACGTATGCGAATATCATTATCGCGCTCGTTATTATGGCGCAGCCCATGGCGAAGCCCTTCGTTATGGCCTTCATTATGTTCCCCACGGCGTCGAGCTCGTCGAGGGCCTCCCCCACCTCGTCCTTTATGCCCGACATCTCGGCTATCCCATCGGCGTTATCTACTATCGGGCCGAACGTATCCGCCGCCTGGATGATACCCGTCATGTTCGTTATGCCCAAGGCCGTGGCCGCCACGCCGTAGAGGCCCGGGATATCGCCCCCCATTATGAAGTAGGATATGGCCATTACGGCCGCCACGCCTATGAGCGGGATGGCCGTGCTCTCCATGCCGTACGAGAGGCCCGTGATGATGTTGATTGCGGCCCCCATCTTCGCCGCCTTAGCCGTTTCCACGACGGGCTTCTTCCCAACGCCCGTGTAGTACTGGACGGCCAGGGCGAGGACGAAGGCAGAGACCATGCCCAAGATGGCGCAGACGAAGAGCTGGAGCCACCATCGCACGACCACGTAGGCCGTTATGAGGTAGAAGCCCACGGCCATGACGATGCCGCTCGTGAGCATGGCGATGTCGAGGGCCAGCACGGTCGATTTGAGCGGCCTCGCCGCCATGACGCCCACTATCGTGGCCACCACGCCCAACATGCGGCCGAGGAGGGGGAACATCACGAGCTTCCAGGCCAGCTCCATGGGAAGGCCCATGACGGTGGCGAAGGAGACGCCCACCATCATCATGCATATCAGGTTGTCCGCGTTCGACTCGAATAGGTCGGCCCCCCTGCCGGCGCAGTCGCCCACGTTATCGCCCACCAGGTCCGCTATGACGGCCGGGTTCCTCGGGTCGTCCTCGGGGATGCCCACCTCCACCTTGCCCACCAGGTCTGCGCCCACGTCCGCCGATTTCGTGTATATGCCCCCGCCGAGCTGGGCGAAGAGGGCTGAGAGGCTCGCTCCGCAGCCGTAGCCAACGAGGAGGTCAACCG
>CAYUYX010000014.1:843-11904 GCA_964449495.1 uncultured Candidatus Bathyarchaeia archaeon | reverse complement strand
CTCACGGAGCCGGAGTTCGCCCGCCCGCTGAGGTCGAGGGGCCTGATGGGGCGTGTCCTCTTCGGCTCGGATTACCCGGTCGTGGGGGGCGGGGCGAGCATAGCGGAGGCTGCGGAGGTCGTCCTCCGCTCGGGCGAGCTGGCGCCCGAGGAGAAGGCGGGCGTGATGGCCCTGAACGCCAGAGAGCTTCTCGACGGCTGAGCTTCTCGCAAGCCTAATAAGGCGCTGTCCCCCGCCCCACGTGGTGCCTTGTCGTGTCGGAAAAGCCGTGGGTACGCTTCTACCCGGAATGGGTGCCGAAGAGCATAGATTACCCGGAGGTCCCCCTCGACCACCTGCTCAGGGAGTCGACCCGTAAGCACCCGGATGCTGTGGCCATCATCTTCGAGGGGCGCAAGGTGAAGTACAAGGAGTTGGACGAGGCCGTTGATAGGCTTGTAACGGCGCTCCAAGACCTGGGCGTGAAGAAGGGCGATAAGGTGGCCATATTCCTGCCCAACTGCCCCCAGTTCGTCATAGCATACTACGCCATCCTGAGGGCCGGGGGCGTCGTAACGGCCGTGAACCCGCTCTACACGGAGCGGGAGCTCGAATACCAGCTGAACAACGCAGAGGCCATAGGCATATTCACGCTCGACCTCCTCTACGAGAAGGTAGCGCACGTGAGAGATAAGACGGGCCTGAAGTTCGTGATAGTAACGAGCATAAAGGATTACCTGCCCAAGGTGAAGGCAGTCCTCGGGACGCTCCTCAAGAAGGTGCCCACGGCCAGGGTTGAGCCGGCCCCGGGCGTCTACTTCTTCACGGACCTCCTGAAGCGCTACCCGCCAGAGCCCAAGCCGGTGGA
This sequence comes from uncultured Candidatus Bathyarchaeia archaeon, assembly GCA_964449495.1. Classification (GTDB taxonomy): domain Archaea; phylum Thermoproteota; class Bathyarchaeia; order EX4484-135; family EX4484-135; genus EX4484-135. The sequence goes on along the minus strand of CAYUYX010000014.1, from coordinate 11,057 downwards.
GATAAACCCGAAGGAGGACCTGGCCTGCCTGCAGTACACGGGCGGGACGACGGGCGTCCCGAAGGGCGCCATGCTCACGCACCACAACCTCGTGTCCAACGCCGTGGCGGCCTCCTACTGGCTGAACGCAGAGGAGGCCAGGGAGGTGCACGTGGGCGTCCTGCCGCTGTTCCATATTTATGGTATGACCACCGTGATGAACGCGCCCATCTACAAGGCCGGGGCCACCATCCTCATCCCACGCTTCGATGCCAAGAAGGTGCTCGAGGCCATCCACAAGTACCGGGCGACCGTTTTCTGCGGCGTCCCCACGCTTTACGCCATGCTGCTCGATTATCCCGAGCTCGAGAAATACGACCTCACGAGCATAAAGTTCTGCATCTCAGGCGCAGCCCCGCTGCCGCCCGAGATACAGAAGCGCTTCATGGAGATAACGGGCGGAGTGCTCGTGGAGGGCTACGGGCTGACGGAGGCATCGCCGGTAACGCACGCTAACCCGCTCGACAGGACCATGAGGACCGTTAAGATAGGCTCGATAGGCGTGCCCTGGCCGGACACCGATGCCAAGATAGTGGACTTGGAGACGGGCGAGAAGGAGCTGCCGCCCGGCGAGGTGGGCGAGCTCGTCGTGAGAGGGCCGCAGGTGATGAAGGGCTATTGGAAGATGCCCGAGGAGACGGCCCAGACGCTCAGGAACGGCTGGCTCTACACGGGTGACATCGCCAAGATGGACGAGGACGGCTACTTCTACATAGTGGACAGGAAGAAGGACCTAATCAAGTACAAGGGCTACTCGGTCTACCCGAGGGAGCTGGAGGATGTGCTCTACGAGCACCCGGCCGTCAAGCTCTGCGCTGTCGTGGGCAAGCCGGACCCCGTGGCGGGCGAGATACCGAAGGCCTTCGTGGTCCTGAAGGAGGGCGCCACCGCCACGCCGGAGGAGCTCATGGAGTTCGTCAATAAGCGAGTGGCGCCCTACAAGCGCATCCGTGAGGTAGAGATAAGGTCTGAGCTCCCGCTGTCGGCCGCTGGGAAAGTGCTCAGGAGGGTCCTGAGGGAGGAGGAGCGCAAGAAGGCCCGGCAAGCTGGGTAGGAGCGGCAGGGCTGCTCGAGTTCCAAAACCTTTTTATTCCCTAATTAACCCTCCCATGATGGTCGATAGAGGAGGATGGGACCTAAGGCCACCTATAAGGACCAACATCCCCCATCTCGAGGGAAGCTTGGGGATGTGGAGGAAGCTCTACCTGCAGGAGAAAGGGGACATCGAGAAGCTCTCGGCTTACTCAAGGGATAAGCTTCACGAGGTGGGTTTGCCCGAGGACTACTGGCCGATAATCGAGGCCCTTAAGACGTGGGTTAAAAACCAGGTGCCCTTCCAAGTAGCCATGCTCATCTGGAGGCTCAGGATGTCCCAGGAAGAGGACGGCTCTTGGAGGAGAGAGCCCAATCTCACGGCCTCAGAGACCGGCTGCGTATACCGCTACATACAATTAGCCCACATCGCCGGCGAAACGCCTTACACCGACCCAGCGATGTGGAAGGCCCTTAAATGGCTTGAGAAGGTCATGCTGAAGGACGGGGGCTTCCCCACCTACGTTCCCTCTATCAGAGAGGACTACGGGTACCGTGGCGGAGAAGGAGAGACCGGGACCACGGCCAGGGTGGTCAGGATACTCGGTAACGTGCTGAGGAGAAGCCCGGATTTGGATTTCGTTAGAAGAATGGTAAAGAAAGGATTAGAATTCCTCAGGGAGAACGCTTACGAGCAAGGCCATAGGGTATGCTGGAAGCGATATAGACGTGATGAGGCGTGCGTGGTCGGGGCCACGGCTCTCTCCGTAATAGCCATAGTGGAGGCTGGCCTCGACGATGCCCCGCTACGTCAGCTGGCCTCTAAGGCTCTTAAATGGATATTGGAGAGGCAGAATCCGGATGGGGGCTGGAGCGAGGAAGCGGCGGGAAAGAGCGTATTAGATATAAGCTACTACGCCGTTAAAGCCCTTTTAGGAGGCGTTAGAGAGGGAGTGGTTGACAAATATGAGGCCCTTACGGCCGTTAAAAGGGCTTTTGAGTGGTTCAAGATGGAAAAACCATGGCTTAATGTCAAGGAAGCCAAGAGAAAAGTCTATGAAACGGCATTCGCCCTAAGGATGATATCGCTTCTCGCTTCCTCGGGCCCAGATGACGTTAGGGAAGAGGCCAGGGGAATGATAAAGCCCGTGTTAAGCCGGTTCCTCGACGTGATAGATGTAACCTTCAAGGCCGGCTTCGATGTCTACTACAGTGAGCTAACGGGCATAGCGCTCATGGAGTTCGTCAGGAACTTGGGCATACCGATTTACGGTGAAGAGGAGGGAAAGGAGGATGTAATTGATGAGGGCCTTAAGAGGAAAATGAATAGATTATCCCCAATTCCCCCGGCTTTTCTACGTCAGAGGATTTTTGACCGTTCTGATAACCCCTCTGAGCTGCTCTACCTGCTCACCCCGAGAAGGCTGATGAAGCTCGCCGACGCCTTGGTCTCGGTAGATGTGATATCCTCCATAATAGGGGGCCTGGTAGGCCTCTTATTCATACTGAATGCCCCTCCTGAATTCGTGATTTACATAGCCACCCCCCACGGGGGCTTAGTGGACTGGTTTCTCTGGGGCTTAGCCCTGGTCTCTAACGCCCTCTGGTTATGGCTGAAGCTCTTCACGGGGAGGAAGATGGAGAAGAGCTTCGATTACCTGATATCATGGCTCATAACATCATGGTATTTCACGCAGTGCTTCGGCCTTCCCTTCCTATCGCCCCATACCCTCAGAGTTATATTTCTCTACACGGTCCTGGTCGACGTGGTGGGCTGGTTCGCAGACCGGGCCGTGCTGTCTAAAGTGCTGCGGGGGTGATGGCGATGCTGATAGCCTTCCTCGGGACAGGGGCTTCCGGCGGGACTCCCGTGGTAGGCTGTAAGTGCAGGGCCTGTGAGGAGGCCAGGTCCATCTGGCTCGCACGGAGGAGGCCTACGTCCATATTGGTGCTGACGGGGGGAAAACAGGCCATACTATTGGACGCTGGCTTTGACGTAACCAGGTACGTGGATGGTCTTGAGCTCAAGGCCATCTTAATAACCCACTGGCATCACGACCACATAGCTGGCCTCTTCAGGCTCAGGTGGGCCAGGGCACTCAGACTGCCGGTCTACGGCCCCAACGTGGTGGAGCCGGAAATAGCCGGTAACCCCCTCAGCTTGGACGTAAGGAGCGTCGAGGCCTTCGAGGAATTCGATTTAGCGGGGCTTAAGGTAACGCCTCTCCGGCTCAGGCACTCCGTGGAGACGCTGGGCTATCTATTAGAGGAGGGGGGGAAGAGGGCAGCCTTCCTATTTGACACAAAGGGCCTGCCGAACGAGACGCTCGATTTCCTGAGGTCGAGGGCCATCGACTTAGCCGTGATAGATGCGAATTTCCCGCCAGGCCACGAGAGAGATGACCACAACAACGTGGACCAGGCCATCGAGATAGGTGATGAGCTCGGGGCTAAGGCCGTGGTCTTAACCCATATAGACCACTGTAACCTGCCCTTCTCGGAGCTGGTGCGCTACGTGGTGAAGAAGAGCCCGAGGGTCTCTGTAGCCTACGATGGCATGGTTTTCCACATGCCTTGAGAGCACCTTTTTAAGCCCTCCCTTCGGCACTGGGTCGAGAGGAGAAGCATGATATCGTTCGAGCTTTCCGAGGAGCAGGAGGACATTCGCCGGGCGGTGCGTGAGTTCTGCGAGAAGGAGTTCACGCCTGAGCTCGCCCTCGAGCTCGACAGGAAAGAGGAGTTCCCAATGGAGCTCTACAAGAAGGCGGCTAAGCTCGGGTTCACGAGCATGAGGTTCCCCGAGGAGTACGGCGGGCAGGGATACGGCATCTTAGAGCAGTGCATAGCCGTAGAGGAGATGTGCAGGGCGGATTCGAGCCTCGGCATAGCCGTCTCGGCCGGCACCTTCGCAAGCGACCTGATACTCGCTCATGGAACCGAGGAGCAGAAGGAGCGCTATCTGCCGCCCGTCTGCCGGGGCGACTACATATCGGCTGGCGCCTTCACGGAGCCAGCTCGGGGGAGCGATTTGGCATCGAGGTTGGACACGAGGGCCGTGCGGTACGGGGACGTGTGGTACATAAATGGCGTGAAGACCTTCATAACTAACGCTCCAGTGGCCAACTTCTTCATCGTCCTCTGCCAGACGAACCCGAAGGCCCACCCGCCCCACAGGGGCCAGAGCCTCTTCATAGTGGATAGGGACCTTGAGGGCGTGGAGGTAACGAAGCTGAAGGACAAGATGGGCATAAGGCCCTCTGTTACGGGCGAGATATCCTTCAGCGATGCGAAGGTCCCATCCGACGCCCTCCTCGGGGAGCTGAACAAGGGCTTCTACTACGCCATAGACTTCTTCGACGAGAGCCGTGTGGCCGTGGCGGCCCAGGCCGTCGGTATAGCCCAGGGGGCCTTTGAGATAGCCTTCAAGTACGCCAAGCAGCGGGAGGCCTTCGGCCAGCCCATAATACAGTTCGAGGGCGTGTCCTTCAAGCTCGTGGATGCCGCAACGCTCATAGAGGCAGCCAGGCTCCTCACGTATAAGGCCGCATGGCTAATCGACCAGGGCAAGCCGGACCCCATGATAACGAGCATGGCGAAGACGTTCGCAAGCGAGATAGCCGTGCAGGTTACCGAGTGGTGCATAGGCCTACTCGGGGGCTACGGCTACTTCGCAGATTACAAGGTGGAGCGCTACCACAGGGACGCCATAGTTACGACCATATACGAGGGGACGAACGAGATACAGCGCCTCACGACGCTCAGGTACATGCTGAGGAAGATGTGAAAGACCAGCTCGGGGGCTACCTCATCTTTTTGTCATCCAATAGCGAGCCCCTCTATCTCCTTCTCCACCTTATCGGCTATCCTAAGCTCCGCCATGCCCCTCTTCAGGGCGCTTATGCTCTCCGTCCGATAGGGGTCTACCCCCCTGGCGAATGCGAGGTAGAGGCTTGCGATATCCCCGATGTAGAGGGCGGATATGGCTTCCTCGAGCTTTGAGGAGCCTCTCGCCCATATCTCGAGCAGGTTGGAGGCCTTTTCAAGCGCTATCTCCTTTGTGAGCTCTATTCTCCGCCTTATCTCCGGCGGCTCACCCCTGCTCCTGAGTAGCACGACCGAGAAAACCCTAAGGAGCTCTTCCTCCGCCTCCCAACCGACTATCTCGTGGTGGTTCATGGGAGGGAACCAGTTAGAGAAGCTCGGGACCTTCGAGTTCTCGTTGAACTGCGTCTTGAGCCGGTAGGCCACGGCCTTAAGCCAGCCGAAGCCGTACACGAGCGGGACGGTCCCCACCAGCCTTGAGGCCAGCCTCTTCGCCTCGTTCTCCTCCGTGGGCGTCTCGGGGCCGAGGTCCTTGGCCATGGAGCTGAGGAGGCCCGCAGCCCTCTCGGCCAGGTCGCAGAGCCCCCTGGCGAGCCCGCTCCCCTCGAGAAAGACGAGAAGGGGGAAGAACAGGTACGGGAAGCTCATCCTCGTTACGCGGCCTCCGGGGACCTCCAAGAGGGGAACGCCCGTTTTCCGGCAGAGACTTGCGAGGTAACCGCCCGAGGTGATGGCAATTACCATGCACCCCCTCTTCAGGGCCTCCGAGAAGGCCACGAGCGTCTCCTCCGTGTTGCCGGAGTAGCTGATGGCCACCACCATGTGGCCAGGACCCAACCAGGAGGGAAGACCGTAATCACGCCAGACCTCGATGGGGACGCTTACCTCGTCCTGGAGGATGTCCCTGAGGATATCGCCTCCTATGACGGAGCCGCCCATCCCGGCGATGGCGAGGGCCTCCGGCTGGCCGTACCTTATCACCCCCTTCCTCGTGCGGAGCTCGGTCGGGAGCTCGATGGCCCTCGCCCTCTGGATGGCATCTCGAGCGGCATCGGCCCAGCGCATGTAGAACTCGAGCATCCCGTGCTCGTCCGCCTTCCTTATGGCCATCGGGTCATCGAGCGAGACCAATGCGCCCCGCTCCCTCTCCTCACCTCTCCTTGAACAGGAAGGAGAAGCGCTCCTCCACCATCCCGTGGTCGAGCTTCTCGTACCGCTCGAGGCTCCCCACGTCGTACCAGAAGGCCCTCGTTACGTACGCCCTAACGGGGAGGCCGAGGTTTATGAGGTGCGGGAGGAGGTGCTTCATCAGGTCGAGCTCTTTTCCCTCCTCATGGACCTCCTCGAGGTGCTTTAGGGCCTCGCCCTCTACGGCCAATATGCCTATCCCGACGGGGAGCTCTAAGGCCGGCTTCTCCTCGAAGCCCACTATGCGTTCCCCATCGAGCTCCGCCACGCTGACCGGGAGCCGGTAGGACATGCTGACGGCGAGGGTAGCCGCGGCGCCGGAGGAGGAATGGCGCTCAAGCATCTCGCCCAGGTTTATATCTGATAGGATATCGCCGTAGTAGATGAGGTAGGTGCCCTCCTCAGATATGAGGCCCTGCCGCATGGCGTTCAAGATAGCGCCTCCCGTCCCGGGGAGCCTCGGGCTGTCGTACAGGTAGGCCAGGTTGATGCCGATGAAGTCGCCTCTCCTGAAGTAGTTCTTTATCTGCTCTCCCTTGTGGCCTATGAGGAGGAGGGCATCTTCTATCCCGTGGTAAGCCATGAGCCTCAATATGTACTCGAGGAGCGGCCTCTCCCCCCGCCCAATAGGTATCATGGACTTCGGTATGTAGTGGCTGAGCGGCCTAAGCCTCGAGCCACGGCCGCCGCACAGCACCACGCCCAGGACGGACCCCGGCTTCTCCATGCTCAAGCCGACCTCACCCCCAGCTCCTTTAAGCCTTTGTTGCGCACGGGGAAGGGCGCCCGCCCCTCACAGGTACTTCACGAGCGATGGCCAACCGAAGGCGCCCAACGTCGGCTGGCTCATCAGCCATTCCTCGTAACCGTATGGCATGTCGAGCGAGCCCCTCCTCCACCAGTACGATGGTCTCAGCGCCCTCCTGACGAGTATCTTCCCGGTCTTGTACGTCCTGTGGAAGTAGCCGGTGCTGACGAAGGCCCCACGGAGGGACGCCAAAGTGAGGAAGGGGAGGAGCAGGTACATGACCATCAGGGAGGCGGCTATCCACTTCTTCACGGGGCCCTGCTCGACCCCTTCCCTCTTGAGGGCGAGGAAGTGGGCGAGGGGATAGGAGAGGCCCGAGAACACGATGAAGGCCATCTGCGCCCACTGCGATATGCTCGTGAAATCGAGCAGTATGGGCACGTAGATGCCCATGACCCAGCCCACGAGAGCCGCTATGCCCCAGAAGAGCACCACCATGGCCGAGAAGTTCGTTATCCCATCCATTATCAGGTCGAGCTTCTGCACGAGGGAAAGCTTGTCCGAGCGCAGGATGCCCTTGAGCCTCCTCCTGAAGTCCCTCGCCCTCCCCTCTATCCACCTGCACTGCTGCCTGATGAAGCGCCTCAGCGTCGAGGGGCACTCGCAGGGGACCTTAACGTCCTCGTCGTAGAATATCCTGTACCCGTGCATGTAGAGCCGGAGGGCCAGGTCGTAGTCCTCGGTTATGCTCGTCCCGAAGCCGCCCACCTCCTCCAGGACACGCCGCCTTATCATCATGACGCTCCCGCCGAGCTGGGGAGCGCCCCCGAAGGCGAAGCGGGCGGGGTAGTCTATGGCGTAAGCGTACGTGAGCACCATCCTCCCGGCCCTGGTTACCCAGTTCTCGTCAGCGTTCAATATGGCGAGGTGATAGCCCTGCACGGCCGCTATCTTGTCGTCCGTGAAACGGGATAGCATGCGCTTTATGATGTCCCTCGGCGGGATGAAGTCGGCATCGAAGACGAGGACGAACTCGCTCCTCGGGTCGAGGTGCTTCAGGCCCTCGTCGAGAGCCCCGCCCTTCCAGCCCTTCCTGTGCTCCCTGTGGAAGACCTTTACCCTCGGGTGCTTGGCCCAGCGCCGGAGGAGGCGCACCGTCTCGTCGGTCGAGTCGTCCATGACCACGACCTCGTAGTTGTCGTAATCTATGTTGGTGCACGCCTCCAATATCCTGTCCACCACGTTCTTCTCGTTATATGTGGGTATCATTATGGAGACGAAGGGCCTCCTGTGCAGGAGGCCGTTGTCAGAGCGCATGAGCTCCTCGACCTTACTACGGTAACGGCGGGAGAGGAGGCAGAGGAAGTAGAGCCTTATGGAGTTTACTAAGAAGAAGACATTGGCGAAGTTGAGCAGGGCGAGGATGATGTATTCCAGCATGTTCATTTTCTCCCTTCCCCTCTGGCTTAGACGCCGGGCGGGCCTCCTACGGAAAATTTATAAGGCTTGCGCAAAATCTCAGGAGGCCTTAGGAGATGGAAAAGGCCACGTTTTTATCATCGGGGGAGGGCGGCCGGGGGGCGAAAGACTTAAAAAGCCCCTCTTATGGCTAATTGAGAGCTGAGGGAAGAAAGATTGACAAGAGCCTTAGTCATAGGCCTTGATAGCGTGGAGCCAAGGCTGGTGTTCGAGGAATGGGCCGACGAGCTCCCAACGCTCTCGGGGCTGGCTCGGAGGGGTCTCTGGGGGAGGCTCAGGACGACCGTTCCGCCGATAACGTGCCCCGCCTGGCCATCATCGCTCACGGGCTTGAACCCCGGCCACTTCGGCCTATACGACCTGAAGTACAGGGTCCCCGGGACCTACACGGAGTTCGGCATCGTGAACTCGAGGATGGTGGATAAGCCCAGGCTCTGGGATTACCTGAGCCGTGCGGGGAAGCGCTCGATATGGCTCTTCGTCCCCGTAACCTACCCGCCCGCCAAGCTCAACGGCATCATGGTGTCCAGCTTCCTGACGCCGAGCGTGAAGTCCGATTTCACGTACCCATCGAGCGTGAAGGAAGAGCTCTTGAGCGTCGTGGGGGGGCCCGACCGCTACATAATAGATGTTTACGATTACAGGCGCATCCCCCCGAGGCAGCTCTACGAGCAGCTGAGGGCCAAGACGGAGCACGACTTCAAGGTGATAAGGCATTTCCTCGCCAGGGAGCGCTGGGACTTCTTCATGACGGTGATAATGAGCATAGATAGGGCTCAGCACACGCTCTGGAAGTTCTTCGATAGAGAGCACCCGAGGTTCGAGGAGGACCCCGAGCTCGAAGAGGGCCTGCTCGACCTCCACAAGCAGATAGACGAGGAGCTCGCCAAGACGCTCGAGCTCGTCCCGCCTGACACGGCCGTGATAGTGCTCTCCGACCACGGCGCAAAACGCATGTACTACCGTATCAACGCAAACGAGGTGCTCGCCGAGGAGGGCTTCCTGAAGCTCAGGGAGAAGCCGGAGCACGTCATGGGCCTTGCGGAGGCGGATGAGAAGGGCCTCATAGATTGGGGCGAGACGGTCGCATACGCCCTCGGGGCCTACATCGCTCAGGTGTTCATCAACGTGAGGGGGCGGGACCCGAGGGGCATCGTAGAGCCCGGGGAGGAATACCTGTCCATCAGGGAGCAGGTGGCTGAGGCCCTCGCTTCCGTGAGAGGGCCCGATGGCGAGAAGCTCGACAATCGCATATACATGCGTGAGGATGTGTACAGCGGCGAGAAGCTCGACCTCATGCCCGACGTAACCATCTACTTCGATAACCTCCACTACGGCTCCAACGAGGCCATAGGCTTCGGGAGCCGCTACAGCCTCGAGACCGCAAAGGGGCCGGACGACAGCAACCACGGGGAGCTCGGGATGTTCATCCTCGTGGACCCGGAGGAGCGCGTGGGCGGTCGAGCAGAAGGGCTACGCATAGAGGACCTCTGCCCGACGGTGCTCGATATCCTCGGCCTCGACATCCCGCCCGGCCTCGACGGAAAGAGCGTGCTGAGGCGCTGAGGGAGGCGTGAGCCCGCTTGAGGCTCGGGGAGCCGCACGGGGGGAAGCTCGTCAACAGGGTGCTCGAGGGCGCAAGGCGCGAGAGAGCGCTTGAGGAAGCCGCAGAGATGCCCAGGCTCGTGCTCGATGCCAACACGCTCATGGACCTCTGGCAAATCGCCATAGGGGGCTTCTCGCCCTTAGAGGGCTTCATGACGAGGGAGCGCTACGAGAGCGTCTTAGCGGAGGCGAGGCTCGAGGACGGGCTTGTCTGGCCTCTCCCGATAGTGCTCCCGGCGGGCGAGGAGGGGTTCTCCGCCGTCAGCGAGGGGGATGAGGTCGCCCTCTCGGACGGGGCTGG